>JAHEJC010000439.1:0-2750 GCA_024639065.1 Lewinellaceae bacterium
TTTAGGATATTTTCACGAATCAAGTCTCAATACTCCTTACTCATTACCCAATACTATAAAAGTTTAGAAGTTGATTGGTTTAGAGGTTTAGGATATTTTCACGAACCAAGTCTAAATACTCCTTACTCATTACCCAATACTATAAAAGTTTAGAAGTTGATTGGTTTAGAGGTTTAGGATATTTTCACGAATCAAGTCTCAATACTCCTTACTCATTACCCAATACTATAAAAGTTTTCCTTTCATCCAGGGGGCAGAATTTAGAAAATTTGCAACCGCACTACCTGGAGGTACAATTTGATCACATAGGTCATTTAACGCAGACGGTAAAGATTGCTTCATCAAGGGCACAATATCTTTGATTTGGTCCAAAGTCCTCGGTCCAGCTAAAGCCGTAGTAATCCCCGGTTGATCTTTTACCCAGAGGTAAGCCACGTGGGCTGGTTTGATATCGAATTCATTGGTTAGCTGCACGAATTTTTGGCTGGCGTCCACTGCTTTAGCCGAAATTCGCTCAGCATAAATTCCTCCTCGATTATATCTGGGTGTATCAAAACTTGAAGGATCCTCATTATCATATCTCCCAGCAAGCATACCCATGGCTAAAGGAGACCAAACTATAACCGCCAGATCCGCCCACTGGCAAGCTGGAATGATTTCATTTTCCACACGACGATCAAGCAAATTATAAGGTAGCTGCTCGGAAACTGCATGTGCATAATTTTTAAAATCTGAAAGTAGTTTGCTTTCAGCAATCTTCCAGGCGGGAGACGTAGTAGCACCAAAATACCTAATCTTGCCTTGTCTGACTAAATCGGTGAGTGCAGCTAATGTTTCTTCAATCGGGGTATGCATATCTATCCGGTGCATCTGATACAAATCAATGTAATCAGTTTTCAATCTTTGCAGTGAATCTTCGCAAGCTTTAATAATATGTTTTCTGGAGACCCCTTGATCATTAATACCCTTTTTTCCAGTAGGGTAATAAAATTTAGTGGCCAGAATAATTTCCTCTCTAAATCTATTTTCTGAAAGGGCGGTTCCAATAATTTTTTCAGCTTCTCCTCCTGCATAACTATTAGATGTGTCGATGAAATTAATTCCTTGTTCGATAGCATAATTGATGATTTCAATGGATTCGGCCATTGGGGTTGGATTTGAAAAATTGTCTGTGCCTAATCCAATCGGGGATACTTTGAGACCAGTTCTTCCTAGTCTGCGATAATATTTTTTCTCAAGCATTTCTTTAATTCATTTATAGAGCCGTATAACCACCATCTACCGTTATGTGACTTCCTTGCATATATGAAGATGCCTCCGATAGTAAAAAGATTGCGGCATTGGCAATTTCGCTCGGATCAGCCAACCTTTTTTCTGGAATCGTTGATGCGATTTCTTTTAACTTATTGTCAATATCCTCCTGAGTATAATCTTTACCCCGTTCGGATGCCAACATTGGGGTGTTTGTTTCACCGGGCCTTATTTCATTTACTCTTACACCGGTGCCCGCTAGATCCAAAGCTGCACATCGGGTGATTTGGCTCACCGCTCCCTTAGAGGCACCATACGCGATCACCCCTTTTGCACCAATATCACTCCATATTGAACTTACATTCACAATCGAACCGCTTCTTTGTTTGATCATTTTTTTGGCTGCCGCCCTGTTTAGATAGAAACATCCCTTTGTGTTGATATTCAAAACATAATCGAATTCTTCATCGGTACAATCTAATAGTCCAGTGCGCTTCAATACACCGGCAAAATTTACGATCCCGTCCAGTTGACCTTCATCTTTCACTACCTGGTCGATGAGTTTATCACACTCAACTGATTTACTTATATCACAATAAACAGGATAAGCTTTGGTTATTTTACCAACCTCAGATAAGGCATCTTCATTCCAGTCCACCGCATATACGATCGCTTTTTCTTCTAATAATTTTTTTACTGTAGCTTTACCCATCCCAGAGGCAGCTCCCGTGACAATTATAACTTTTCTGGTTAATGACATCGCAATCGGATTCTTTGCATCTAATATACGCAAGCAGAAAGTGGATTCACTTTTTAGATTCTTTTTTTTACTGTGAAGTTGTCAATATTTATTTATTGACGCTTACCATCATTTATCATCCGATTCTCAGTAAAAGACGCAGATCAAATCATTCAATGATCCTAATCATTGAATGAATTGATAGATCCTTATAACTAGAAGATAATCTACATTTTTTATATATCTAAAACCTTTAATGATGCCTTCAAAAAAATTAAAAAAGTACTTGGATGACAATCACATAGAATATGTAACCATTCGTCATTCCCCTGCCTACACGGCGGAACGCATTGCTGCTTTGAGCCATATTTCCGGCAAAGAATTGGCTAAAACGGTTATGATCAAAGTCGATGATATCATCTCTATGGCTGTATTACCAGCTTCCTTTCGAATAGATTTTGAACAGCTGCGAGACGATCTTCCAGGAAAAAAGGTCGAGTTGGCAACTGAAGCAGAATTTAAATCCTTCTTCCCCGATTGCGAAGTTGGAGCTATGCCACCATTTGGTAATCTTTACAATATGAAAGTATACGTTGCAAAGACGTTGGCTGAAGACGTAGAAATTGCCTTTAATGCTGGGACGCATACCGAATTGATTCAGATGGCATTTGGCGATTTTAAAAGATTGGTCCAACCTATAATGATGCCATTCTCCGTTGTAGCAATGACCTGAAATTATTTTGAGTAAAAAGTAAGTGCC
>JAHEJC010000439.1:2850-5221 GCA_024639065.1 Lewinellaceae bacterium
GGATTAGTTCTTTCATGTGCGTGTTTTATTTACTTTGCATGTCTTACGTCTCTCTGTCTCTCAGTCTCACCGGCTCTGCATCTCACAGCGAAGCGATCTGTCATCTTGGAGCGAAGCGATCTGACATCATCTGGTAAAGAGGTTAAGAAGTTTAGGGGTTTAGTTGCTTCACGTCAAAAATCCATTTACTTGTTATTATTTCTGTCTCTTGGTCTCTCAGTCTCATCGTCTCAATTATTTTGTACCTTGATCCCATCAAAATTTTGAGCAATACTATATGGCAAAGCAAGAAATCAGCATGGAGCGATTGAGTTCTCCGCAAATTGAAAAACTCCTTGAAAAAGGATATAATTCAGTGATCTTTGCCTGTGGTGCTGTTGAACAACATGGACCACATCTGCCTTTATTTGTAGATGCTGAACACGGGTCTATTTTGGCTCATAAAATAGCATCGCAGCTAGGTAATACGTTAGTGGCTCCGACAATCCGAATTGGTTGTTCTGATCATCATATGGCGTTCTCAGGCTCCCTATCACTGCGTAAAACCACGTTTGAAGCAATCGTTTCAGATTATGTGAATAGTATGGCACACCATGGATTTAAAAGGGTGATGATCATGCCTTCTCACGGTGGAAATTTTGGCCCTTTACAAGAAATGTTACCTCGTCTACGAGCAATAGCGCCGACGATAAGGGTGGATGCATTTACAGATGTAGTGGCCTTTATTAATGTGTGGAAAAAAGAGATGGCGGAGTTGTACGACCTAGGAGACAGGGTAGGGGGTCATGCAGATATAGCTGAAACGGCCATCATGATGTATTTGCATCCGGATCTGGTACGGAACGATCTTGCAGAAAAAGGATACATGCCAAAGCTTACTGAGGAAGAGAATGCCAGGATATTTCGCGAAGGATTTCACACGGTAACACCAAATGGTATTATGGGTGATGCTCGCGGAGCTACTGCTGAAATGGGTGAAAAATTAATTCATATGATGGTCAACACGGCAATAGCTTTTTTCAATAAGGTGTAAGTTTAATAGGCAGATTAAAATTTATCCCATACCTTAAATATATTGATCATAAACCTATTCCTACTTCAGTTATGAGGAAAAATAGATTGTTTTGTGTTTTTGGTTTGTTTGCTGCTTTTTATCTAACCGCTCAAACTCCGGAGCAATCTTATTTTGATTGGACAGATTTGCCTTTTTCCAAGGAAGAATTGAATCAACGCAGAGCTAAATTATTTAAGATTCTTCGTGGACAAGGGAAAGCCGGATTAGTGCTCATTCCTGCCCGTGATGGATTTTCTTATGGAGAGACGTTTAGACAGTTAGACGACTTCTATTATTTTACTGGATTAGAAGTACCAAACTCAATACTGGTGCTAGACTTATCTAATGGTTCGTCAATTGTGTATGTGCCGGATCGAGATCTTCGATTTGAGAGTGGATCGAGGCCCAACGATTTTCCAGGTAGACCATTGTTATTAGATACAGCCATAGGGTTCAGAGCGGGAATGTCCATAAAAGGATTGAATGAGTTCGGTTCAGTGGTTGATAAAGTAGTCAAGAATAAAGATTTCATTTTAGTCAATAATGGCCGACCTGGTCCAGTCTCTTTCGCTTCAGATGAATACATCACTACGCATGCTCCGGTTCAAATAATGCTGGAAGCACTCAAGACTAAGCACGACGAGCCGATGATTGAAAACATTTACGGTTCCATAGCCAGTGTGCGCATGATCAAATCGCCTGCAGAAATTGAACTGATGCGAAAATCCGTGGAGATAACAGTTCAAGGTATTATGACAACAGCAAAAGCTATTAAACCTGGAGTGGAAGAACGCTATCTTGAGGGAGTCCTGGAAGGCTCATACAAACTGAATGGATCCCACCGATTAGCTTTTGGATCGATCATTAAGTCCGGACCAAATTCATTGTGGCCATGGAGGATATTAGCTACTCATTATAATCGACGCAATCGTAAAATGCAGGCTGGGGATCTGGTTATATTGGATGTGGGATGTGAATATGCTCATTACGTAAGTGATGTAGGTAGGACATTTCCAGTTTCGGGAAAATTTACAGCATTTCAAAAGGAGATTTTAATTATGGAAACGGATGTAGCTGACCAAATAATTGATTTTATCAGACCGGGTATTACGTTTAATGATATTAAAAAATTGACGGATCGAATTATTCCCAATAAAGCGAAGAAATATATGCAGGTCGGCCTTTATTTTGGGCACCATCTTGGATTATCTACAGGTGATCCAAATCTACAAAATGCAACCCTTCAACCAGGTATGATTTTTACTGTAGAACCTTGGTACTATAATCACGACGACCAAATTGCTGTCTTTACAGAGG
>JAHEJC010000440.1 GCA_024639065.1 Lewinellaceae bacterium
AAGAAAGGTATGTTGATCGCGATTTTGTTTTGGTTGGAAAAGAACGACACGATGTAGGTAGGCCTGACGATCAAGGATATCCGATTCGAGGTATTATTCGGGATGATATGTTGTACTTACGAAATTATAAACCCGATCGATGGCCAAAAGGTAATCCTGAAACAGGGTATTTGAACACGGATGGAAGTCCAACCAAAACAACCATTTTGAATACGCTCCGAGTTAAAGGCGAACAAAAATATTGGCAACTCAACTTTGGAAAAAGAAGGTCTGAAGAATTCTACAATATTCAAAAAGATCCATTTTGCATGAATAATTTGGCCAAGGACGAAAATTATGCTGAACTGAAAAAGCAGCTGGAAATGGAAATGGTTGAAAAACTTCAGGAACAACAGGATCCTCGTATCTTAGGAAACGGAGATATCTTTGATCACTATAAATATGCTGGCAAGGTCAATAATTTTTATAATCGCTATATAGCAGGTGAAAAAATAGCAACCCCCTGGGTTAATAAATCAGATTTTGAAACCGTAAAATTTTTAAAAGACTGAATTTATTTGATAATAGTCTCTGATGGTGATTTTATGATTCCTACAACGATGCAGCCAATAATTTCTTTGTGTAGGGATGTTGTGGATTACTACAAATAGCTGCCGACGAACCTGCTTCCACAATTTTACCATTCTGCAGGACAATTATGCGCTCGGCCACTTGTTGTACTGCCTTCAAATTATGGGATATGAAGATCAAACTGATTTGATATATGCGATGTAAATCCAATAATAACTTCAAAATAAGATCCTGGGTCTGATCATCCAGATTGGATACTATTTCATCGCAAATCAAAATTTCAGGATGAACAGCTAATGCTCTGGCAATCGCCAATCGCTGTCTTTGTCCACCCGAAAACTGATGGGGATATCGGTTTCCAAATTTCGGATCAATTTCAACTGAATTTAACAATTGATGAAATGTTTTCTCGATATCTTCTGGCTGGTAAATTGCCAATACTTCTCGAATAGCATCACCTACAGTTATCCTGGGATTAAATGTACTATAAGGATCTTGATGCACCAATTGTATGGATCTTGCTCGGGTCCGGGTAGGATTATGTAGTAGTGGTTTTCCTTTTAATAAAATGGTTCCCTGGATATCCTGGTGAATTCCTACTAATACTTTGGCCAACGTGGATTTACCACTCCCTGAGGTCCCAACCATCCCTAACCGGTCCCCTTTAAATAGGTTAAATGATACAGCAGATAAAGCTTCCAGAGACTTCCTTTTTCTCCATGAAGACCCTTGATAAGTAGCTGTAAGGTGGTCAATTGATAAGATAGGAGCCGCACTGGGCACGCCTTTAATCACGGGTGATTTATTAATTGCAGGTTTATTCGAATCCAATACAATGGATTTAATGAGTTTGCCATCTTTTAGTTCAAACATTTGGTCAGTAACTGCTTTTAAAAATTTACCATCATGGGAGACGATGATCAAGGATTTGGTAGTATGTTGTCGTACCCAATTGAACAATTGTATGATTTCATCAGAAGTAATTGCATCCAGCGAAGAAACAGGCTCGTCAGCTAATAAGATGGGCGCTTCCCGTAGTAATGCACCAGCAATGAAACAGCGTTGCAATTGGCCGCCGGATAATTGATGTGGGTAACTATTAACAATTCTTTCCGGATCTTCAATAACCAAATTATCTAAAATCTCCTTTAGTTTTTCTTTTCTCTGCTGCTTGGTTGCTTTAGTTGCCCGAACATGTAATAATTGCTTTCCAACCTTCATAATGGGATTGAAAGCTACGCTAGGCTCCTGAGGTATAAAAGCAAAAAGACGATGATTAAAAGCTATACGATCTTCTTCACTTAACAACTCGAGCATACTACAACGCTCTTGAACGCAAGCAATAACCTGACCCGAAACCTTAAAGGTGGATTGATTCAATAATCCGAGCATCCCATTTAATAAGGTGGTCTTCCCTGAACCTGATTTTCCTCTTACGCCCAAAGCATCCCCTTCTCTTATCTCAAAAGATGGAATATCCAATATTCTGGAGTTGTTGGAAATAATATCAACCGTATAATCTTGGAAAGCCAATAAAGGATCTATCTTTGAAATCATGCATCTAATGTACAAACCTCCATTGTAATCCGAAGGGTCCTCATCCCCTATTTAGGGTTACTCATCTAAATAATCTAAACGGTTCAAATGAATCTCTTAAATTTACTTTTTTATGTGCCAAGCCATGGATGAAGTATTAAAAATTAATAATCTCACCAAACATTATGGACGTATCAGAGCCATACATCAATTGGATTTATCCATTCATGCTGGCGAAATATGGGGGATACTTGGTCCAAACGGAAGTGGAAAAACGACTACGCTAGCCTTGCTGCTTGATATTATCCGACCAGATCAAGGCAGTTTTGAGTGGTTCGGCGGAAAATATGGTAAAAAATCCCGGCAGCAAATTGGAGCTATTCTCGAAACGCCCAATTTCTACCCCTATTTGAACGCGCTGGAGAACTTAAGAATCATCCAACATATTAAACATAGTTATAAGGATGATTTGGATCATCTACTCACCACGGTAAACCTGATACATAGGAAAAACTCTAAGTTTTTTAGCTACTCACTAGGTATGAAACAACGATTAGCCATCGCAGCTACCTTAATCGGAGACCCTCAAGTACTGATTTTTGATGAGCCAACCAATGGACTGGATCCTATGGGCATTGTTGAAATCCGCAATACGCTTATTGACATTGGAAAATCAGGCAAAACCATAATCATGGCTAGTCATATACTGGATGAAGTAGAAAAAGTGTGTGATCATGTTGCCATTTTAAAGAAGGGCGACCTCATAAAAACAGGAAAAGTGGGATCCATTTTAACCGATAAATTTACCATTGAATTGGGTTGTACAAATCTTGAAAAACTCCATATTATTCTCTCTGATGATAAAAATGTCCATTCAATCCAAACCAAACCGGAATGGTTGCAAGTTCAATTAAATGAGGAGATCCCTGGTGCTTATTTCAACCGACTGGCCAGTGCGGAGGGGATTACGTTAGATCATATACGGAGCACTAAACCTACTCTCGAACAAGAATTCTTAGCCTTAGTAAACAAAGGATGAGCCGATGATGCACTTGTTAAAACTAGAATGGCTCAAGTATAAATCAAATGTGGTCTTCCAGGTCATGATCATTTTATTCACGATCTGTATGGGATCACTTATTTTAATTGGTAAGGAATTTAAGGAAGTCCCCCCACCCCTCCCGGACAATACTGTTTTCTTCAGATTCCCTTCTGTTTGGGATTATCAAGCTTATATAGGCAACTGGTTGGTTTTCTTTTTTATTGGTGTTTTAGTAGTATATATGACTGCGAATGAATTTAGGAATAAAACACTCCGCCAGAATATCATTACCGGTCTTACCCGAACTGATCTTTTTATGGCTAAGTTACTGATGGGAATTACGCTTTGCCTATATGCGACACTTGTTTATATAATCTCCAGCCTATTGTACGGAATTTTCAATACACCTGATTTTGCCTGGGAATTAATTTTCGAGAACATGATCATGATTCCAAAGTTTCTCCTAATGTCCTTTGGATATGTAATATTTGGACTGCTTATGGGGATCCTATTTAGAAAGTCAGGCTTATCCATGTTCATGTATTTGATATACATTATGTTTATTGAATTGATCTTGCGTTGGGGTGTTCATTACCAGCTATGGGAACACAAAAGTTTCCGATATTACCCCATGAATGCTGTTGAAGATTTGGCACCCAACCCTATTGGGAAATTAGTAGAGAATTTTCAGCTTCCTTTTGACTTATTCTTGTCTCCTCAAGAAGCAGTAATTACTAGTAGTGTATATATTGTTCTATTTATTTGGGTTACTTATCGATTGTTTGTGAAAGGTAATATGTAAGCGTGGAGACTGACTCCGGCCCTTCGGGAGCCCTGTCTGCCACAGGCATGCTCAGGAACCGGGGCAAAGGCCTAACCTATTAGATTGAGAGACAACTTATTCAAAAGAAGACAAAGTAGACCTCGAGCGATATAAAAGATAATCTTCAACTTTCACCTCCTAATTCTAAAATAGGCCGAAACCCACGCTAATATTTAATAAGCTAAATGATTATAAAATGATCCAGCTGGTTAATAAAGATTAATGCACCGAATTTTGTATTTTTACTAAAATTAAATTTTCATGTATCACAACTGTACTGTAGCCGTAGTAGGCACCGGATTTATTGGACCTGTCCACGTAGAAGCTTTAAAAAGATTGGGTGTAAGGGTAAAAGGAATTCTGGGGATTACTCCTGAGATGTCAGAAGAAGCCCGAGAAAAACTGATCCTGGACCATGCCTATAGCCATTACAATGAAATTCTGGCTGATAAGGATATCCATGCAGTCCATCTCGCGGTACCTAATGTATTGCATTTTGAGTTTGCCAAGAAAGCATTGTTGGCCGGTAAGCATGTGATGTGCGAAAAACCTTTAGCCATGAATAGTGCAGAAGGAAAAGAATTGGTTGAATTGGCAAAGTCTACCGGATTGGTTGCAGGTGTTAACTATAACATTCGTTTTTATCCACTCAATCTGGAAGCCAGAGATCGTGTAAGCCAACATTCAATAGGCGAAATATTCTCAGTAGTTGGCAGTTACGTTCAGGATTGGTTATTGTTTGATACGGATTATAACTGGCGGGTATTGGCTGATGAGGGAGGCTCACTTAGAGCCGTAGCCGACATCGGAACTCACTGGATGGATCTGGTAACCAGTATCACCGGATTAGAAGTAAACGCAGTATTTGCAGATCTACATACTATCCATCAAACCAGGAAAAGACCAATAGGTGAAGTGGAAACTTTTACTGCCGACGTTCCGGCGGAAGATCAATTAGAAGAAATCCCCATTACTACCGAGGACTGCGGAAGTATTCTATTTCGCTTTAAGCGAGGTGGACGAGGGCAGTTATGGGTATCCCAAGCCACTGCAGGTCGTAAAAATTGCTTGCGTTACGAAATTGCAGGAAGCCAAAATGCTTTGGCCTGGAATAGCCAAATACCTAATGAACTCTGGATCGGACACCGTAATCAGGCCAATGAGTCATTGGTAAAAGACGCTTCTTTAACTGGATCTCTAGCCGCTTCATTCATTAATTATCCAGGTGGACATAACGAAGGAT
>JAHEJC010000441.1 GCA_024639065.1 Lewinellaceae bacterium
GAGCGTTTTATTTGTTGGGAGCGGCCGTATTGAATCAAATGGGCGATGTGCCTGAAGGTTATGGAATGATCGAAACGTTGTCTTCAATTTATACCGAAACTTTAGGGGATGAAGCCAAAACTATATTTTTATTTGGAGCATTTATAGTGCTTTTTTCCACACTTTTTTCTGCACTGGCTGCCTGGACCAGGCAATATTCAGACATATTTTCTCAAATTGGATGGATTAATTTTTTGGATAAAAGACAACGAGATAAAATGATTTTCCTGCTGGCCTGGATTTTGCCTATAGGTTGGGTGCTCTTATTTTTATTTGTACAGATGCCAGTTATGATGGTCGTTTTCGGAGGCGTTATTACTTCGATCATCTTACTGTTGATTATCTATGTAGCACTAGACTATCGTTATCGGCAGACTCCACATAAATTTAAGCCCACGCTATGGTATGATCTGGGCCTTTGGGTAAGCTTGATCGTGATTTTATCGATCGCCGTTTATGGAGTGGTTAGGTATATTTAAGTCTGAAATCAAAATCTGTAGGACAAGACTAATTTTTATTGTTTGTTAAATTACAAAAACTTTCAACGAATACATTTGGATGAATAGAAGAAAAGCCATACAATGTTTAAGTGTTGCAGCGGTAGCGATCCCGTTATTGCCAGGATGTAATACCACTGAATTTAAAGTTTATGAATTCCTGCCAATTGAAAAAAAGGATTATAGTTTGATCGAACAACTGGCTCAATTGATATTACCAAAAGGTAATCTGGATATAACCACTCCGGAATTGACCTTAGATTTTATATTAACGAATATTAATGATTGCCATAAGCCTGCTGATCAGGAAAAGTATTTGGAAGGACTAAAATTGTTTCATTTTCATTTGAGTGGTGGTAAGCCTGATAAAAAAATAGCGTTTCATAAACTGGATTCAGAAGAACAATTTGCCGCACTTGAATTTTTACAAAAGGGATCTTCTGGTTCTGAATCGTTGAAACATTTTTATCATATAACTAAATCCCTGACCCAACTACATTTTACAAGTTCTGATTATTTCATGACCAATTATTTGGACTTTGAATTTATACCAGCACGGTTTAATGGATGTGTACCTGTATAGTAATTATTAAAATTGAAAAACTGAATGTCAAATAATACAGATCATCATTTTGATGCAATAGTTATAGGCGCTGGTATGACCGGTGGGTGGGCAGCCAAAGAATTTTGTGAAGGTGGATTGAAAACATTGTTACTTGATCGTGGACGTGATGTAAAGCATGTTATAGATTATCCCACTACCAATATGCAACCCTGGGAATTCAAATACCGAGGTGGTAGAAATTATCAAGATGTACAGCATAACCCGGTCATTAATAGATGTTATGCTTACCGTGAAGACACTTCGCACTTTTTTGTAAAAGATACGAATCATCCTTATATAGAGGACAAACCATTTGATTGGATTAGAGGGTACCAGGTAGGTGGTAAATCAATTATGTGGGCCAGGCAGGTTCAGCGGTGGAGTGATTATGATTTTGAAGGTCCGGTAAGGGATGGTTTTGCCGTGGATTGGGGATTAAGATACAAGGATCTTGAAAAATGGTATAGTTATGTAGAAAAATTTGTAGGTGTTTCCGGAAACTTGGACGGGCTGGATACATTACCCGATGGAGAGTTTTTGAAAGCTTGGGGTTTAACCTGTGTGGAGGAGCACTTTCAAAAAATGGTGAAAGACAATTATAAAGATCGACATGTAATTTATGCTCGATGTGCTCATCTAACTGAGCATCGAGAAATTTTTAAGCAACAGGGTAGAGTGCTCTGTCAGAACAGAAGAGTTTGTGAGAGAGGTTGCCCCTTTGGGGGCTATTTCAATGCAAATTCTACATTAATCCCCTGGGCTTCGAAAACAGGTAATTTGACCTTACAACCATACAGTGTGGTTCATTCCATAATTTATGATGAAGAAAAAAACCAGGCGGTTGGGGTTCAAGTAATTGACGCTCAGACTAAAGAAACCACCGAATATTTTGCTAAGGTGATCTTTGTAAATGCAGCGACGTTCAATACCAATCTCATATTAATGAATTCAAAATCAAATCGTTTTCCAAATGGCATAGGAAATGACCAAGGATTGATGGGCAAATATGTAGCCTTTCATAACTATCGAGCAAAGATTTCGGCAGTTCATGAAGGACATCAAGAATATAAAACGGAAGGGAATAGACCTACCAGCACCTATATACCCCGGTTTAGGAATGTTTATAAGCAAGAAACAGATTTCCTGCGTGGATATGCGGCTACTTTTTATTCAAGTCGTAGTAAAATAGTTCAGGGCAAAGGGGTAGGAGAAGATTTGATGACCAGCTTGCTCAATACCCGCGATTATCACCCTTGGAGGGTTGGTTCAGGTATGATGGGAGAAACCATCCCTAAAGAATCTAATACCCTTACTTTGGATGAGACCCAAAAAGATGAATGGGGAATACCTTTGCTGAAAGTGAATATAGACTATGATGACAATGATGAAAAAATGATCCAGGATTTTTTCGATCAGTTCACCGAAATGTATAAAAAAGCGGGTTTTACTGAAATCAAAACCCGGGATACCCAGCAAGCCCCGGGATTGGATATACACGAAATGGGTGGTGTGCGCATGGGTTTGGACCCAAAAACTTCATTAGTTAATACCTGGAATCAGTTACATGCCTGTCCGAATGTATTTGTTACGGATGGAGCTTGTATGACGTCCGTTTCGACTCAAAACCCGTCGCTTACCTTTATGGCTATGACCGCTAGGTCAGCCCATCGCGCCATGAAGTTGATGGACGAGAAAGAAATATGAGTTTTTAGGTTCAAGTTTATCTTATTTAAAAATCACCGTCTTGAGCCCGTTCAATAAAATTCGATGCTGACAATGCCACTGCACAGCTCTGGCTAAAACGATCATTTCAACATTTTTTCCAGCACTGACCATATCTGTACTTTTGTGAAAATGCTCAATGCGTTGGACATCTTGCTCAATGATAGGCCCCTCATCTAAATTAGCTGTTACGTAATGGGCTGTAGCCCCCATTACTTTGACACCTCGGTCAAATGCCTGATGATAGGGTTTGGCGCCTTTAAAACTAGGTAAGAATGAATGATGTATATTGATGGCTTTACCCATCAAATGCTCGCACATTTTTGGACTTAAGATCTGCATGTACCGCGCCAAGACCAACAGATTTACTTCCTTTTCCTTCATAATACTTAATACCCTCTGCTCTTGTTCCCATTTATTTGCCTTGGTTATTGGAAAATGATAATAGGGAAGGCCATAAACTTCTACTTTTTGACGAAATTTTTCATGATTGGAAATGACGCCCATAATTTCGCCGGGGAAGTGCTCATCGCTCCACTTATGTAATAAATCATTGAGGCAGTGGCCATATTTAGATACGGCAATTAAGATCTTCGGTTTGATCGAAGCATTATGGATCTCCCAATTCATGGAAAAACGTTTGGCTATCTGTTGGAATTTTTCCTTTATCACTTCAATATCAGGAAGGTCTTTTATGCCGGGACCAAATTCCCATCGCATGAAAAATTGCTGATTGCCTTGATCTGTATATTGGGATGCTTCCACAATTGTAGATCCAAGCTGATAAAAGAAATCGGATACCAAACGCACTATTCCAATGGTGTCAGCACAGCTAGCAATAAGGATGTATTTCTTCTTCATTCCTCAAAGATTAAAAACGTTTTTAAATAATGAAAGCTATTTTTGGAGAGACCAAATCTTGCGGTCGTAAAATCCCATTAAAGGTCAAATATGGATCAACTAAAATTAGAATTCTCTAAATTATAAAATGAAGTGATTGGTCAGTATCAGTAGTTTGCTTTAAGTTAGACCTGATAATTATTCTCGGAGATAACTAGTTTCAATTCCACTTCCTATGGGTAGCAGGATTGAATCAAAGGAATGGGTTTCTTTAACTCGATTCCGATAGGCGGTTGCTTCAGGCTTAAATTCTGGAGGATACAACATGTTATCAGCAACTACCCAGGCACCTTTTTTTAATTTAGGATAGAACAAATCAAAAGAAGGAACATAAAATCTTTTCCAAATGTCTACTAAAACAAAGTCAAATGTTAATTTTGAGTTGTTCAAAAAATCCAATGCATCACCCAGGTGGAAATCTACAAAATCTTCCAATCCTGCTTCTCGTATTTTTTCCTTTGCATAATTTACCTTGTCAGCATGCAATTCTAAGGTTATTACCTGACCTCCATTTGCTCGTGCCGCTTCTGCTAAGAAAATGGTAGAATATCCATAAGACGTACCCAGTTCTAACAGAGTTTTAGAGTTGGCTGATTTTGCCAAGCTGTTAATAAAATTTCCAGTGTCTTTACCTACCGCAAGCAGCCATTCATCTTCTCTTTCCATCATTTCTTCCATCGGAAGTGAATTCCAAAATACTTCCTCTTCTGAGATCCGTTGGTGATATTTATCTAAAACGCGCCTAACTTTAATATCAAACTCCATGGCTTTTCTTTTACAATCTAATATATGCTTGCAGAATCCAGCTTAACCTGTCAGGTAGGGAAAGTCAGTTTAGTAAAATTCGACAAGAACTCTTATGTCTTCAAGGACTTCAAATATTTTATACTCTCAGGAATTTGATCCAGCACATTATCACTTTCGTCTTCCAGAAAATAATGCTGAACGCCTGCTTCTTTAGCGGCTTTAAGTATGGTGGGTAAATCCAATTCACCCGTACCCAGTGGTACATCATTATTTACATCCGTGCCACCGGTAAGATCCTTGGGCGTTCCTTTTTTCATATCCTTGAGATGCATCAATTTCCAACGGCCTGGATAGTTTGATAATAGTTCGGTAGGATTACCGCCTCCAAAATGAATCCAAAAAATATCCATTTCATAAGATACGTATTCCGGATCCGTGTTTTGAATCATATAATCCAGCAGCGTACCTTGATTGTGAGGCTGGAATTCAAAACCATGTGCATGATAGCAAAAAGTGATACCATTTTCCTTTAGTACTTTGCCCGCACGGGTGAATACTTCTATGGCTTGATCGGCGTCTTCTTTATTAAACTGACCTTTTTCATGGGGAACCCAGGCACACATAACATATTTTGCACCCATAGCCGTAGCTTTGTCAACTACTTTTTGAGGATCATTCCGGAGATCATCAAA
>JAHEJC010000088.1 GCA_024639065.1 Lewinellaceae bacterium
TCGGTAAGCCGTGTGAAGGAAAACTTCATGCACGGTTTGATGAAGGGGGTGCTGATAGTTTGGAGTTGTGGTTATCTTTATGAGATAATAATATTGAAGAACTATCAGGCCCTACTCTACGCTGCAAGCTGAAAAAAACGAATGAAGAAAACAATCCTATTTATTTTATTGACAATATCAATTACTTCTTGTAAAAGTCAAGAGGAAATTGATTTTAAAGTTGGTTACTTACCAAATTACAATTACACGTTAACTCAAAAGCAGATTTCGGAAAACAATGTAAAGTATATTGCATCAGACGAAATACTGCAAAATTTAAAAAACAACGGAATTGAAAATCCAACTATAACGAAAGATACAAGTCTTTTAAAAAGTGTTTCTAAAACAGGAGAACTGAAAGGAAACGAATTTCCGATTGACATAGAATTGTTAGAATCCAATAATCCATCTTTAACCAGCGGGACCAAATTTTTCGGAAAATCAGTTGATGGAAAGACCAAAAAAAAGATATTTGGCATCCACCGAAATTAGGCTAATCAACATCGGCATTGATTCAATGCCTTCTAGAAAATTGTTTGATTAATCTTAATTCAATAAAATGAAAAGATTATTATTGTCAGTTTTGGCAATGGCTGCGATGAGCGTAGTTTATAGTCAAAATACATTTAATGCTACCGTGTTGGACGCTGATTTGCAGGAGTCTTTAATCGGTGTAAATATCTTTTTTGAAATACTTGAAAAGGGCTCTGTAACGGATTTAAACGGAGAAGTTCGTATGGAGAATCTACCTGACGGAACGTTTGAGATTAAAGTCAGTTATGTTGGTTATCAACAAAAAGAATTAGATATTACCTTACCTCAAAATGAACCGCTAACTATTCTATTGGAATCAGGAAGTGAAGAGTTGGAAGCCGTCACAGTAACGACTACTAGGAGTAGTCGTTTAATTCAAGATTTACCAACTCGATTGGAAGCTATCACGGCAGAGGAATTGGGCGAGAAAGCCTTTATGAATTCTACCAATATCTCGATGTTACTCCGAGAAAGCACAGGAATTCAAATGCAACAAACATCTGCTAATTCTGCTAACCAAAGCATTCGGATACAAGGTTTAGACGGACGTTATACGCAACTCTTGAAAGACGGCTTTCCTATTTTTGGTGGATTTTCGGGAGGTTTGAGCA
Organism: Lewinellaceae bacterium; assembly: GCA_024639065.1. Classification (GTDB taxonomy): domain Bacteria; phylum Bacteroidota; class Bacteroidia; order Chitinophagales; family Saprospiraceae; genus JAHEJC01. The sequence goes on from JAHEJC010000088.1 coordinate 1,185, forward strand.
TTATGCAAATTCCGCCTTTGGATTTAAAACAAGTTGAAATCATTAAAGGAAGTGCTTCTACTTTGTATGGTGGTGGTGCAATCGCAGGATTAGTAAACTTAATCAGCAGAACACCCGAAGAAGAACCTAATTTGGAATTAATGTTTTCACAAACACAGGCATTAGGGTCAACGCTCAATGCTTTTTATGCCCAAGAGTGCGGTAAAGCGGGATTTACACTTTATACCGTAGGAAATCTACAACAGGTTTATGACGTAAATGATGATAGCTTTTCCGAACTGCCCGAAGTCAGAAATATAGCTGTCAATCCAACATTTTTTTACAACTTCAACGAAAGCAGCAATTTAAGGGTTAATATAAATGGTTCTTTTGAAAATCGTTTAGGGGGAGATATTGTAGCAATTGAAGATAAGCCAAATAGTGAACATCCTTTTACGGAAGAAAATCAATCCGCTCGTTTGTCCTCACAAGTGACTTACCAAAAAAGGTTCTCTGACCAAGCTAATTTAAGTATCAGAAACAGCATCAACTATTTCGATAGAAAAATCAAGATACCTGATTTTTTGTTTGAAGGGCAACAGATTGCAAGTTTTTCAGAAGCAACTTATACTATTGCGAAGGAAAAAACGGATTGGGTTTTTGGTGCGAATATCCTAACAGATAATTTTGAAGAGAAACCTTTTAACGAAAACCCTGTAAGAGATTATAGTAACACTACTTTTGGGGTGTTTGGACAAAATGTTTGGCCATTCACCGAAAGAGCAGCTTTGGAAACAGGATTGCGTGTTGATTATAATACCGACTATGACGCATTTGTTTTACCTCGAATTAACCTATTGTTGAACATTAATAATCATTGGACAGCCCGTATTGGTGGCGGTCTGGGATATAAATTACCTACCATTTTTAGCGAGGAAGCAGAAATCAGAACGTTCCAAAGGATTCTACCAATTACGGTACAGGGAACAAAAGCGGAAACCTCTTTGGGCGGGAATTTAGATATAAACTATAAAACAATTTTATTTGAGGAACTTGGCTTTGCCATAAATAATTTATTATTCTATACACAGCTATATGACCCATTAATTCTGACACAAAACGGAAACAATGAATTTCTATTTGAAAACGCAGACGGCAATGCTAATTCAAAAGGATTAGAAACTAATGTTAAGTTTAGTTTCCTGAATTTTAAGTTTTATCTTCAATACGCTTTCATTGATGCCCGTTTGGACTATAACGGCATCAATAGGCAAAAGCCTATTACTCCAAAACAAAATGCAGGTGGAATTTTAATGTACGAAAGCGAAAAGTGGCGTTTGGGTTACGAGGTTTACTTTACGGGGGGTCAGACACTTTCTGATTTGACTGTAGTAGAAGATTATTGGACAATGGGTTTCCTTGCTGCTCGTCAGCTTGGTAGATTTAATATGTTCGTCAATTTTGAAAATTTCACGGATACAAGGTTGTCTAATTATCAAGATACCGTAATCCCACCCCTTACCGATCCTACTTTTCCTGAAATATGGTCACCAACGGACGGTTTCATTTTTACCGCAGGTATTAAATGGACAATCTTGGGAGAATTGGATGAGGATTAATTAGCTGAAAATACTTTATATTGAGGAAAGATTGGAAAGTGTTTTCACTATTGTAACAAAGAAGAAAAAGGCGAGTGCGGAACAATGTACATCGAGCCATGCCTCCTTCCAGTCGGCACACGGTCGCCCCAAGGGCTTTCCTGGCTGATGTACCAACCGTTGTGCTTCATTGTGTGCCCTGAATCTGGAATTTAAGCCTATTTATTTGTATATTAAATAGGCTACTCGATTATTATAACTCTCAACATATTATAACTCTCAACAAATATGAAAAATTCAATCCTATTTGCAGCTATAGTTTTGGGCTTTATTAGTTGCGAAAATGATCCCCCTGAACCTGATACTTTGAAAACTTATGACAAGGGAGCCTATGCAATTTTGATAGATAATACTACCACCGGGGTTATAACACAACTAATAGACACAAATGCGGATACCAATTGGGATCCAACAACCGGTGCTATCTTTATGAATACAGATGATTCACTCAGCTGTGGTGATGGCGTATGCCCGTGTTTACTTGGCCCTATTGGTACCATGACTATGACAGTAAGCGGAATTAATAAAAATACTAGTTCTGCAATCCTCAACGCAATTCTTGTATCCAAATCCGATGTAGTATGTGGGACAGCGGCACAATTAAATGCACAACTTTTTTTATCATTTGGTCCTGAGGATCTATTTGATTTAGAAATTGGTGCAAATTACATTGGAGGACGAATTGATAAAATGCGAATGGAATTACAGACATTAAACGAAGACCAAACACCGGAAACAGCCATAGTTTCTGTGGTATTTGTAGCGATTGACCGATAGATTTGGAATTTACTTTGGAACATTACTTAGAAGTACAGGGAGATTTGAGGAACTCTTGAAAAGTTCCGAACAAAGCCTGGAAACTGATCCTTTAACTCCACACTATTGGGCGTTTAAAATCGAAGGCCTTCATCCTTATAATATTTGATATAAGCATACCCAGAATGAATAGCTTTTTCATATCCTATTTAAAAGATTCCGGGAGTTGAGCACAAAACAGTGTTGGCTCCTTTTTTCTTTTAAACAGAGGGTACGTCTCAAGTGTTTAATATAAGAAAACAGTACAGTAAGGTAGTACGTAACTTGCTTTCTGAGGCATTTGGAAAATAACGTATTATGCATTTAACAGAGCATCCTCATTCTCTTCCTGTTTCAGCTATTGTAAAGCAATTACAATCCAATGCTCAAAAGGGATTAAAAGTCAGTGATGCTCAAAACCGATTAGCACAATTCGGTCGAAATGAGCTTGAAATACAAAAACAAAGAAGTCGGTTAAGTGTATTGTTTGCCCAATTAATAAGTCCATTGGTCTGGGTGTTGGGCGTTGCCGCTGGCTTGGCATTTTTGTTTCAGGAATGGTTGGAAGGTATTGCGGTTGTAGTAGTTATCTTTATAAATACGGGTATCGGGTATTTCATGGAGCTACAAGCGCTGAGGTCCATGGAGGCATTGAGAAAATTATCTAGGACATTTGCCCGGGTTTTTCGGGATGGTGCATTGGAACAACGATCCGCTGCAGAATTAGTCCCAGGCGATGTCATTTTTTTGGAGGCTGGAGATATGGTGCCGGCCGACTGCCGCTTGATAGATGAACATAATCTGGGCGTAACTGAAGCCGCTTTGACCGGTGAAAGCACGCAAGTCAGCAAGCATACCGATGCACTTATCGGTGACGTACCATTAGCTGATCAGAAGAATTTGGTTTTTAAAGGAACTATGGTTACCAGGGGCAATGCTAAGGCCATTGTAGTAGCCACCGGAAAGGCAACTCAATTAGGACAAATTGCTGAGCTGACCGCACTGGCTGACCAGGAGACCACACCATTAGAAAAGAAACTGAATGTCCTAAGTCGAAAATTGATTGGACTGACTCTGGTGTTAGCCTTCTTGGTTTCCATTATTGGGGTATTACAAGGACGTGGTTTGTATTTAATGATTGAAACAGCCATAGCGCTTGCAATCGCCTCGATACCGGAAGGCTTACCCATAGTAGCTACCATTGCCCTGGCCAAAGGAATGCTGCGTTTGGCAAAGCGTCAAGTCATTGTAAAAAAATTGAGTGCCGTGGAGACCCTCGGAGAAACAGAGGTAATATTTACAGATAAGACCGGCACTCTCACTGAAAATCAACTGTTGCCAGACACATTTGTTTTTGAATTTGGTAAAGCAGAAATTCATTTTCCTTTTGGTAAGCTTAAATTCTTGCACGCCGCTGATTCTTATTTGCAAAATACATTTGCCTTTGCTCAATTACAGAAGGTTTCTGCACTTTGTAACAATGCATCCTTACCTAGCAATAATGATCAAAATCCAATTGGCGATCCGTTAGAAGTAGCTCTGCTCCGGTTTGCTTCGAGTACTGAAAATAATTTAGCCACTATACAAAGTGATTTCCCCAGGCTACGTGAAATTCCCTTTGACAGCGACACCAAAATGATGGGGACGCTACACAGAAACGGGAAACGACCGGATTACCTGGTTTGTATCAAAGGAGCATTGGAAGTAGTGCTCAAAGAAAGTGATTATGTGCTGACCAGAGATGGTAAAACACCTCTGGTTGACCGACAAAGTTGGTTGGATAAAGCGGATGTATTAGCTTCGCAGGGATTGCGGATATTGGCTTTTGCGTACAGCGAAATTGACCGACCCAAAGAAGATTTTTTCCAACAGCTTATTTTTATTGGATTTATTGGATTTATTGATCCTCCGAGGTTGGAGATACAAAAAGCAATACAAACTTGCCGCAATGCCGGTATTCGAGTGGTGATGCTCACGGGAGACCATCCCGCAACTGCTCGAAATATTGCTTACAAGATAGGCTTGACAGACAATGAATACACGCCAGTAGTTCATGGAAAAACACTTCAGAAAATAGTTAATAATCCGGATTCTGAATTAAATGATCTGCAAGAAACCCATGTTTTTGCACGGGTCAGCCCTGCCCAAAAACTGGGTTTGGTAAAACTTTTTCAGCGATGGGGAAAGACGGTCGGGATGACCGGTGATGGGGTGAATGATACCCCTGCTTTGAAAAAAGCAGACATTGGAATTGCGATGGGGAAACGAGGAACAGAGGCAGCCAAGGAAGTTGCTGATTTGGTATTGAAAGATGATTCCTTCACATCCATTGTGCTAGCGATAAAGCAGGGAAGAAGTATTTTTGAAAATATTCGCCATTTTGTGGTTTATTTATTATCCTGTAATTTGAGTGAGATACTGATCGTTGCATCTGCTTTTTTCTCAAATCTGGCGATGCCATTATTGCCCCTGCAAATATTGTTTCTTAATATGGTCACCGATGTATTTCCTGCGTTTGCTTTGGGCTTGAACCAAGATTCCGATAAAGTGATGGAACAACAAGCCCGCAGTAAAAAGACGCCTATTATTTCAAGAACCATGTGGATAGCCATAGGTGTTTATGCTTTAGGAATTACCATTGCATCCCTAGGTGCCTTGTTATTTGCCACCTATCATTTAAAAACCAATACGGTACTTGCCAATAATTTCGCATTTTACACGTTAATATTGGCGCAATTGTGGAATGTGTTTAATTTGCCGGAAGCAAATAAATCTTTCTATGTTAATGAAGTCACCCGGAATAAATATATCTGGTTGGCACTTATTGGTAGTATTTTGATCATGGTGGTTGCTTATTTCACGCCTGTATTGAAAGAAGTGCTTAGTCTGGCAGATTTCAAGGTGTCCTACCTTGGATATGTATTATTATTCAGTCTGTTCCCAATCTTATTTATCCAGTTTTTCAAACGACTGAAAATAATTCGTTAACCTCAATTTTTTACTAGATCAAAGCAATGACTCGCGTCATATCCGATTTTTAGTATCTTTTCAAGCCTCGTTTCAACTTGACGATAATCTCTTTTCGTAATGTTAGTGGCTTCAGCACTTCCACTTCGTCCCCAAAACTCAAGAATGTACTGATCAATTCATAATTGGGGATTACCTCAATAGAAAAACGGGATGACTTTTTACCTTGCCTTATTAATTGCTGAGAGGTATGAATCGGCTTGGTAAGCAAGTAGTCGCTCATAATGCCGTAAGCCTTAAAATGTACAATTTGTTTTTGCCTACTGCGCAATTTAGTTACCCCGATAATATGTTCAAACCAATCCTGGGGATTAAAATCTGGATCAAGATAGTAGGCTTTTATGGAAGGCTGAACCGATTTGATTCTATCCAGTCCTAGCGTAATAACCCCTTCATAATCATCGCTATGCCCGATCAAAAACCAGCGATTATCATATTCCTTAATTAGATAGGGGCTCATGTGTATGTATTTTGAGTCCTTGCCGAAAGGTTGGTAATTTATGGTTAGTGACTGCTTTGATTTTATAAAAAGATACAATGGATTGACCAATTTTTGTCCTGGCTCATTGAGGCTATGTTCGAAATGAATAATTGGTTCATCCTGAGTGAAGTGGGTTATATTCAAGCTAAGTTCTAGTTTATTAAGAACGTGTTCCAAACCAGTAATTTGCTCATTGCCGCTAAACTGTTTTAGGATCATCAAGGCCGTTTTCAATTCACCTAAATCTGTGGTATTCAACGGTACCTGATGGATGCTGAAATTAGAACGAGAATAATAATATCCTTCTTCGCGATCATAGTCTATGGGTGCTTCATAGCCGAGTTTACCTGACCGCATGTGCTGGATATCGTACATGATGGTTCGCCGAGAAAGAGTACATTCGATACCCATTTGATCAAAAATTTCCTGCTCGCAGGCAGCAGCTAACTTACGCCAATGATAATTGTGTTCTTTGTGCCGGAAACACCGGTCCAGGGTACGATACCTTATCAGCGCATGTAGATTGGTAGGCATATTAACCTTATTTGATATTACAATGATAGTGCAAATAGATTGCACTGTGGCCGTCATCTTTGTAAAAGTTTCAAAAACAATAAGATTATGGACTCAAACATTATTATGACAATACTTATCACTGGGCTATTGACTTCTGGCGTGATTGCCATTATTCTATATATATTCTATTCGAGCAAAATAAAACTGCTTCAAGAGCAAAATAATATCGTAATCCAGCAAAAGCTGCTAATTGATAAGCAATTTGAAGAAGAACAAAATCTGAGAGCGAAAGCCCAGGATAAAGCCATAACCACCGAGCTAGAAAATATTGGCTTGCGCAAAGACATTGAAACGTTAACTTATCAGATCAATAACTTAGAGCAAAACGAAGAGCGTCAGCAAAAACAGTTTGAGTACATAGCACAAAAAATATTATCTAAAAGTTCAGAGCGAGTTAGCGCCATGCATCAAAAAGATCTTAAGACGCTTCTTTCTCCTTTAAGCACGGAAATCAAACAATATCGCGAAAAGGTAGAACAAAACACGTTGGAGTCTGCCAAAGGGCATGCATCACTCAAACAGACCGTATTAAACCTGGCTAAGAATACCGAAGTAGTTTCTGAACAGGCCAATAAGCTGGTGCAGACCTTAAAAATGGATCATAAGAAACAAGGTATCTGGGGTGAAGTGGTCTTGGAGTCTATTCTGGATAAGTCCGGATTGATTAAAAACCGGGAGTATCATGTGCAGCATTCAGAAAGAGATGGACAAGGAGCAATCAAAAGACCTGACGTTATCCTTGACCTTCCGGATGGAAAGAAATTAATTATCGATGCAAAAGTTTCACTACGAGCTTTTGAAAAACTCATATCTTCTGGTGATCATGAAGAGACTACGCAGCACCGGAAAGATCACCTCATGGCTATTAAAAATCACATCAATCGTTTGGCGGATAAGAATTATCAAGACCTCTACCAAATGGAGTGCCCTGATTTTGTATTTATGTTTATTCCATTGGACAATGCTTATGCCCAGGCTTTGGATCAAGATCCAACTTTACATGATTATGCCTATAAACGAAACGTGATAGTCGCCACTTCCTCAACGCTTTTAACGGTGCTAAAGACTGCTGAGTCTCTTTGGAGAATAGATAAACAAAACAAGAACTCATTGGCTATAGCCGAAGAGGCCGGCAAGATGTACGATAAGTTCATGAATGTCTTGACTGATTTAGATAAATTGGGGTCCCAGATGAAAACAACATCCAACACCTATGAGAACGCCATGAATAAATTTGTCCATGGTCATGGCAACCTGATCAAAAGGGCTGAGAAGATTAAAGGACTTGGCGCCAAAGCAAATAAAGTTGTTCCCAAGGGTTTATTACAGAAAGTGGTGTAGAACCCACTGTTTTGGAGAATTAGGTCCATTACTAATTAGGTGATGGACCTATTTTCTTTATGGGTTATTTGGCGATAAGATCATTCCAATTTTTTTTCTAGTTACTGCATCCAACAAATTAGCTAACTTTGATAAATCTGTTTTCTCGATTTAAATCCCGACATAATGAGATTTCTAATAATTCTTTTATTGCTAAGTTGTCAACAATTACAAGCCCAACAAGATCCTACTTCTCAATTAAAACAACAGCTGGAAGAATCCGAAGGGGCTGTTTATGTGGTTATTGCATTAGAACTTTCAAAAGTATTGAGAAATGAATCAGCTTATGAAGAGGCGGCGGAATTTGCTCACAAAGCTTACCTAGAGGCGGCAAACCAGCTTGATGCAAAGCAAATGGCGCATGCCTTAAACCAAGAAGCAAAGGCTTTGCTGTTAATTGAGGAAGGAGAGGAAAATGACCATCAGTTGCTAGCCGCCAAAAGACTTAGAGAAAGTCAAAAACTAATAAGAAAATATCAGCTAAATGAATTTGAGCTTGAAGAGAAAAACAGAATGCTTTTAAAAGAATCCAGAGATCCTTTAGGATTGAAAAGTGGTTTGGTGGAAGTGTCAAAAGTATTAGGTATGGCCTGGGATTCGGTCGTTGCCGAGATCGCAAAATTAGATGATGAACCATCGTTCTCTTTTGATACATTGGAATTCTCGGATCCGAAGGGACCTTCCGAAGAAGAGATCCACAACCTACGCGAACAAAGACGTCGCGAAGCCCATGATAAGAGCAAATTTGTGCAGCAGATCATACAATTGAATAAGAAAAATTTTGAGCGTGAAATTAAGAGCATGGTCCACCTGGATGATGTTGACTCATTGGAGCTTGCAGGAATCACGGTGAAGAAGCTCGAAGATTTGGGTAAAGTATGGGGCGTGGAAAAAGATAAAATTGAACGCGATTTGGTATTTGAAGAACGGAAAATCAATCGATTGAATGCAGTACAAGCACGGGAGCAATTATTGCTAGCGCAATATAAAAGTAGGTTTGATTCTTTGAATTACATGCATACCGTTGATTCGCTAAATATTGCCAAACAACAAATAGATCTGGCCCAACGGGAAACAGAACTAAAGCGAAAAGAGTTACAACAAAAGTTGTCATCGGTGGTTTCCGGAGGATCATCATTATTATTTATACTGCTCTTATTTGGATATTTCAGAGTGAGGAAAAGCAACAAAGTATTGTCTGAAAAAAACAAACAGATAGAAGACGAACAGGAACGCTCAGAAGAATTACTATTAAATATTTTGCCTGCTGAAGTCGCAGATGAATTAAAACAATTTGGAGCCGCTCAAGCCCATCACTATGACAATGTGAGTGTTTTGTTTGCAGACTTCCAGAACTTCAGTCTTATTGCTGAAAAGATGAATCCATCCCAATTAGTTGCAGACTTGGACCATTGCTTTAAAGCATTTGATCAAATAACCGATAAATACAATTTGGAAAAAATAAAAACCATTGGAGATGCATATATGTGCGCTGGTGGCCTGCCAACACCGGACAGTGAAAATTCCACAAAAGCAGTTCTAGCCGCATTAGATATGCAGTCGTTTTTAGATCAATGGAAAGAAAAAAGAATCAATGAAGGACAACCCTATTTTGAAGCAAGGATAGGAATACACACCGGGTCCATCGTTGCGGGTGTGGTAGGCGTAAAAAAGTTTGCCTACGACATTTGGGGTGATACCGTAAATATAGCTTCACGGATGGAAGCTAATAGCGAAGCTGGTCAGGTCAATATCTCCAGCGCAACGTATGAATTGGTTAAAGATCAATTCCGCTTTAAGTATCGGGGAAAGTTTCATGCTAAGAACAAAGGAGAGATCGATATGTACTTTGTAGAAAGGATTCAAGCGCATGAATCCATCCCGGAGTTAGTCTGAGCTTTACATGTTTCCCTTATTCGTTCATTTCAAAACATGATCCGTTATTGCGAATAGTACTAATCACTACCGCAACATTTGATAACTAATAGCTACTCGCACTAGATGAGCCATATTCCGGGCATCAAATTTGGATAACATATTCTTGCGATGTGACTTGATAGTCTCAACACTGAGATACAGCTCTTGGGCTATTTCCTGACTGGAATATCCATATGAAACAAGTTGTAAAATTTCACTTTCCCGGTTTGTTAGTTGATTAAATGTTTTCATGTCATTTGATGTATTAGATCGTCGATCCTAGTTGCTTTTTTATTGATTAAACTTTGATCAATTATCACTTTTTCATAATTCATTTTAAAATGGCCGTGCAACTTATTGTCAATACTTTCCAACGTACCCATAATTTGTTTAAAGATGACTTGTTGGTCTATGTCCTTGTCGTTTTTGGAATAATCACTTTTTTTTTCTTCCTACCTGTTGAAATTTCTGGGTTGTCTTTGCATGACAAAGATGAGAAAGTCAGAAGAGCTGTTTCCTATACTTAAGTATAGTTTTTGCGATTATATCAATAGGACAGGGTAATGAATTATTTGGTTGAGAGTTAGTTCGAACTATACATAACTATTTAGTTGCTCAACAAGGTCCTGATTGGCAATGGATATTAATGCAAAGGAAATAAAAAGCATTGCAAATCAGCTTAATGCCAAAATGCTAATTTCATTTTATTAAAAACTTTAGCAGTCCAACTTCCAGACGGTCAGATCTTGTAAAATCACCCCTAGGGGGGTTGTTTTGACATAATGTAACTGCTTTCTTTGATGTAAAAGAAAAAGAAAATATGAAATACTGTTTTTTGTTATCAATCAGCCTAATAATTATTCAGCCAATGCTGAGCAATAATTTACAAATTTCCAATGTCTCTTTTCAGTTGGGCACAAATTATATTTCCTTCGACATGTCTTGGGATAATTCCTGGAGGAGCGTAAATGGTGATTTTCATGACGCTATTTGGATCTTTGTGAAATATAGACCAGCCTTGGGTCATTGGCAGCATGCCGATCTTTTGACATTACCCAGTGTCCCCAGTGGCATGGAGGTTTATGAAACCGGTGATAACAAGGGCATCTTTGTCAGAAGGAATAGTCAAAATACTGGTAATGGAAACCTAGCCTCTGCAACCTATACGTTTGAAGTTATTGGAGCATTGGGCAGCAATCCAAGCTTCAAAGTATTTGGAATTGAGATGGTTCATATCCCCCAGGGAGCCTTTTATATGGGAGGTATTTCAAATTTGTCAAATGCTCAATATCTTTTGGATTCGATTCACCAGGATGCGGTATTAGTAAGTTCAGAAGGACCGATTTCCGGATCAGTATATAACATTTATACGGCCGGTAGTCTTACCACAGATGGGGTTGATATTCCGGCCAATTTTCCTAAAGGATATGACGCGTTTTATTGCATGAAGTATCGTATTTCCCAAGAGCAATACGCAGAATTCCTAAACACCCTTACGAGTTCACAACAGCAAACCCGGGTAGAGGCAATATTGCCTGCCACGGATAATAGTTTTGTGATGTCCAACACCTCCATGCCCCCTACTGAACGCAATTCGATCTTTTATAACGGCATCGCTGTCCAAACGGGCAATTTCCAGTTTGGCTGCGATTTGAACAACAATGGAACAATCAATGAAGCGGATGATGGTCAAAACTTGTATTGTAATTTTCTATCAGGGGGAGATGTGCTTGCCTATTTGGACTGGGCCGCGCTACGACCTATGACACAGTTAGAAGTATGGAAGTTGTGTAGGGGACCGTTAGTAGCTTTAAGTGATGAACATGCCTGGGGCAGCAGTATCGGCTCGTCGATTTCGTTAGACGATATTAAAAACCTTAATACGGACTCTGAACAATTGATCAATAGCGTAGCTGGCCCTCTAAGTGCTTTAACAGGAAGTCTACTTAATCAAACTTCTTTTGCAACCCGTTGTGGCATGTTTGCCACCGATACGAGCACGCGCATCGAAGCCGGTGCATCTTATTATGGAGTACTTGATTTTTCTACAAGTAGCTATGAGATAAGTTATGGAGTATTTCAATTGAGCTTGTTACTGAATTACGATGGCGCCCATGGAAATGGTCTGCTATCCAGCAGCGGAGATTCAGACATCTTTCAAGCACCTTTCGCCGCAACGCTGAGAGGCGGTAATGCTAATATCAATTCATTGCTAATTTCCTCAGGCTTGGATAGGTCAAAATATATTTCAGGTAGAGGAGTAAGAACAGCTTTTTAATATGAAAAGATTTGGTAGTATATTTTTAAGTTTTTTATTTTATCTCCACATCTTCGGTCAGTCCTTTAGTGGAGGAGTAGGAGATGGTTTTTCAGCTACTACATTTGAAGTCAGCCTCGGAGTTACTCCTTATTTCCTGGGTGGTATCGGAGATGGTTTTGACATGAATTCAGTGTTCAGCTCAGCACCTAATTATTATCTTGGGGGAATTGGAGATGGGTTTGATTTGGACTCTATTATGAACCAGGGTCCTACTTACTATCTCGGATCGTCTGGCGATGGATTTGCCCTTAGCGATTTAATGGTGTCATTTGAATGTATGTCCATACAAAATAATAAATGGACTGGGGCTGGTGACGGGGTTTCATGGGACGATATTAATAATTGGGAAGGGAGTATTCCTACCCTGTGCGACGATGTAATTATTGATAAACCGACCGATACGGTTTCAGTCCCTAATGGGTTTATTGCCAAAGCACATTCAGTAAAAGTGGATGGAGCCCTGCATATTTCCAATCTGGCTAATCTATTTATTGATATGGATAGTTCAACGGTGGATAACGGTTTATATGCCCTTGGAGGAAGGATCTATAATTTTGGATTAGTTAACATTAGAGATATATCCTCCGGAAATATTGTTCGTGCAGGAGTAAGAGTAAACAATGGTTTCTTTGTAAATCATGGCAATATCGAAATTTCTAATTTGTTAGGTGCGGCCAGCACCGGTATCTATACTCAATCCAATGGAGTTTTCCATAATAGATCTAGCGGTATTGTTGGCATTACGGATGTGAATAATTCTATTGGGTATGCTATCAGAAATCGAAGTATTATTGAAAATGAAGGAACCATTTCTATAAATCAATCGAATACCTCACTGGGACATGCAGCAATTTTTAACCAGAGCAAATTGGTTAATTCGGGGAGCATTCATTTAAAACAAGTCAACTTTGGCATTGACAATACAGACTCGTTGTTCAATAGTGGAATTATTCATGTACAGAATATTTTGGTTGAACCGGCTATCAATTTGAATTCTTCATTGGGTGACCCCTATTTTCAAAATTTGCCCTCCGGCCAAATTAGTATTGGTCATTCTGCCGACTTCGCAATAAACAACCTAAATCAATCCTCCTTTCTCAATGAAGGGAATATTTTTATTGACAGTGTGCAAACTGATGGCCTGCAAAACTTCCAAAGTACATTTACAAATCAAGGTCTTATAGATATTAAAAACATAAAGGGCAACGGTATTTTATCCAATAGTACTTTCACCAATTCTGGATCCATAACAATTGATTCAACTGAAGAAAGTGGTATACAAACTAATTTCAATGGATTTTTTAAAAATGATGGAGGCAACATTTACATAAACAACTCAGGGATGAATGTGGCTGGCTTTAATGTGCAAGATTCTCTTTTTAGTTCAGGCCATATCGAAATTAAAGATATAAATGGGCCATGTTTTTATTTCTTTACATCGAAGCAGATTAACAATGAAGGAAGCCTTCATTGTGAAAATTTTATTGGGCATGGGATTCAATTAGATAATACTAGATTTAAGAATAGTGGAAACATTAATATTTATGCTGATCCGCTCAAGCCTTTTGACTTCTATTTTGAAGTTGGATTGGGCTCGGTATTTGACAATAGCCAAACACTGAATATAGGGGTAAAAAACCCTTAACTAGGTCCTCAATCAAAAAAAAGCCGACAAATTAGGTGGTGTTTCCTATAACTCTAGATCTATTTAACTTCTTTAAAGGATGGACGATAAAAAGCTAATTGGAAAGATAAAAGCAACATCGATTCACTTTTAACCTTTCCTTTTGCCCTTGACCTTATATTTACCTCGTCCCTATCTGAACAAATATTTCAACCAAAATCCAGGATTGACCAACTTCTTCCTCAAATCAAGATCACTATACATCGAAGACATCAACTGAATCAATTTGGGATTATTGGATATAGTCTTTCCTAGCCAATTAGCCAGGCTGTGGCTCCGTAATATTTGCTGGAGCTGGTAACTTAGCTTCATTTCTTTGCCCAATACCCGTTTAACTCGATGGTCGTAGGCGATCATATATTCACTGGTGAAATTTTTAGCCTCCAGACACTTAGCAGCTTGCTCGGCAGCGATGAATCCGCTATAAAATGCATTTCCAATACCTTCGCCTGTCAATGGATCAATTAAATAGCCAGCATCGCCCACCAGCATATAGTGGTCTCCCGAAATTTTGCGATTCTGGGAACCCAGCGGTAATCCGTAACCCTGAACAGATCCCTGTAGCTCAGCATCCTTGAATCGTTGACTCAAAAGCGGGTGTTGTTCAATAGCTTCGTTAAAAGCTTTATTCAGATTAATTTTTCTTTTCTTAATGATATCGGTCCGTAAACCCAGCCCAACATTTGATAAATTATTAGTAAGCGGAAAGATCCAAAAATATCCAGGCGTGATACCTTCTAAATAGTGTAACTCAATAAATCTTTTTGGATGTAAAGGATTGATATTTTTGTAATAGGCACGCAAACCTCCTGCATGATGTTTGTTTGCTTTAACCAGGCCACCTTCTTTCCGACTGAATGTTGATTGAGCACCATTGGCCATTATTAACAACTTCGTATTTATCTCAACATTTTTTTTATCATCAGAAATAGAATAACCGTGCGCCGTTTTTTGAAAATTCTTAATCGAAGTATTTTCCAAAAATTGAATATTAGTTCTTCGGTTCACTTCTTGTACTAAAAAGTGATCGAAGTGCAGTCTTTTCATGGTGTATCCAGGAGCCTTTTCTTGTTTTTCATCATAATCCATTTTAAAAGGAAGGTCAAATCGATCTCCATTTGGAGAAACGAATTCGATACCCCAAACTGGATTAAGCGCTTCTGCATTTAATTCCATTCGTTCCAATATTTTTGGATCCAACCGGTTGAGTAGCATCGTGACCTTTCCACTAATGGCATCACCACATACTTTGTCTCTGGGAAAGGTGGCCTTATCGACCAACACCGTTGGAATATTTAAATAACTCAGTTTTAATGCAGCAGCAACACCTCCTGGGCCAGCACCTACAACACATACGTCTGTATCGATTATTTGCATTTACGCTTTTAGAATCTGATCAACTGCCAGGCAGCCTGAGCAATCTTTTCGGTTAATTTCTCTAAGAAATAACTTCCCTCGGATGGATCAACTACTTTATCCAATTGGCTTTCCAGCTGCATGATATTTTGAATATTTCGCCCTAGCCGTTGATAATCATTTGAGGATGTCATTGAATGAATGGATATGCGATAGACACCGCCTAATGCAGCACTCACCGCTTGGGTGGTTGCCGAAATCAAATCTTTGTTGGGATCTTCACCATTCATGGTAATGTGTAAATCAAAGGTAGGTTCCTGATAGTTATCTTGTTGCAAAGTCTCCAGGGCCAAGCCCCATACCCAGCGCATCGCGCGAATTCGGCATAGCTCAACATAAAATAAAGGACTGCTCTTTAAGCGCCAGGTAATTCGATCAACTAGTGATTGAATGGATCCTTTTCCTTCCTGGCCAATGCGAACTAGTAAATCAACCGTTTCTTGTACACATGCACCAATGCTTCTAGACTTGCTTTCATCACCCCTAAAGTTCTTTTCGTGAATCGTAAAAAATCGCCATTTGGGATAGTCCGATTTGAATTGACTATATAGTTCCAGAAGATCAAGCTGGTTGCCATTATATTGGATATAAAGTATATTGTTTTCTTTAGAATAGTTTTTTGCTGTCAAATATTGATCATATTCCAGTATCGTTGTCTTCAAGCAATCGATATCATCAAATGAAAAAAACGGAGTAATATAATCCAATATAACCTTATCGAATAATTTATTGAAATCGGGGAAAAAACAGGCTGCTTTGAAAATGAATTCAGGTGCATTCATACCATTTTTCAAGGCACCAAGCAAGTTTTTAGTGAATGACGAATCCGGATTTTGATCCAATTTAAAGGATTCACCAATTAGCCATGATGGTGGTTTTTTATCAAAACATTGGTCTCCGGTATGATTTTCAAAATGCTGTATTGGTGAAATGGTGACCAGGTTATCAATTTTCCAATATATAGACTCTAAATCGGCTCCTTTTAAATCTTTTTTTATTTGTTTTACCCAGTCCTCTAAAGAGGTTGCTTCAAACTGGGGCGAATGGACATTTCGATTTGATTTCATAGATTATCTCCTCAATGTAAACAGATTATACATTAATAAAAAATCAAATTGCCATAGGAATAATTTTTGGAATATCAGGTGAAAGTCATGGACCATTAAAAAAAATAAAATACCGCATTTGATGAGAGAACTTTTTGTAGCCAAAATCGTTATATTTGCAATTAGATTAATTCTAAATAAGCATAATATCAATGAAATTGAAGAAAATATATTTGGATAATAATGCCACTACACCTTGCGATCCGCGGGTTGTAGATATCATGGTACCTTATTTTTACGAAAAGCATGGTAATGCAGCAAGTAGAAATCATCCTTATGGCTGGGAAGCTGAAGAAGGCGTTGATTACGCCAGAGAGCAAATAGCAAAATTGATTCATGCTGATCCCAAGGAAATTATTTTCACTTCAGGTGCCACAGAATCTGATAATTTAGCAATTAAGGGCGTATTTGAAATGTACAGCCGGAAAGGTAACCATGTTATTACCCTGAAGACGGAACACAAAGCAGTTTTAGATACCTGTAAGCGCATTGAAAAATTAGGTGGTGAAGTAACTTATTTAGACGTAGATCGTGAAGGGCTCGTCAACTTATCCGAACTGGAAGCAGCCATCAAAAAGTCAACGATCCTCGTCTCAATTATGTGGGCCAATAATGAAACTGGGGTAATCCAACCGATGAAAGAAATCGGTGCCATTTGTGCCAGGCATGGTGTGCTGTTCATGAGTGATGCTACTCAAGCTGTAGGTAAAATTCCCGTAAATCCTCGTGAGTTAGGCATCCATTTGATGGCTTTTACCGGACATAAAATGTACGGTCCAAAGGGGGTTGGCGCACTATATGTAAGTAGAAAAAATCCTAGAGTAAAAGTAACCGCGCAATTGGATGGCGGTGGTCATGAACGTGGTATGCGCTCCGGGACTTTAAATGTTCCGGGTATTGTAGGCTTCGGCGCAGCTGCTGAAATAGCCAGGAAAGAAATGGAGCAGGATGCTGCTCGTTTGTCCAAGCTAAGAGATAAATTGGAAAAAGCGATGCTTGAAAACCTGGAAGAAGTATATATAAATGGTAGTGTCGAACACCGAATGCCTCATGTAACCAATTTGTCATTTAAGCATGTCGAAGGAGAAGGACTCATGATGACGTTTAATCAAGACATCGCCTTGTCATCAGGATCTGCTTGTACTTCCGCCTCATTAGAACCCAGTTATGTGTTGATAGCACTTGGTCTGGGTGACGACCTGGCTCATTCATCGTTGCGTTTTAGTCTGGGAAGATTTACTACAGAAGAAGAAATTGACTTTGCCATAAAAGCAGTCAGAGAAGGGGTTAACCACATGAGAGATTTAAGTCCAATTTGGGAAATGTACAAGGAAGGTGTTGATTTGGAAAGTGTAGTTTGGCAAGAACATTAAAGGAAAATTTTAAATTATAATTTAGATTAAATTAAATCCATAAAAAATGGCTTATTCAGATAAATTGTTAGATCACTTTAAAAACCCTCGCAACGTTGGTACGTTAGACAAAGGACAGAAAAATGTAGGGACTGGCCTGGTAGGCGCACCAGAATGTGGAGATGTGATGCGATTACAAATTGAGGTAGATCAAGATTCAGGAGTTATTAAAGATGCCAAGTTTA
>JAHEJC010000089.1 GCA_024639065.1 Lewinellaceae bacterium
AAGTCTAAAGCGCCAAAGCAGTTTACAACGCCAGCAAAAATGGCGATTGCACCTCTTTCCAGCAAGAATGTGCTTCAACCGGTCAAAAAACAGGATACTATTGGTATTGAACAAAAAGTAAATGAATACTACTTACAACAAAATCTCATACTAGCAAATTCCAAACAGGATCTTAAAAAATTAATCGACTTAAAGCGAATCCTAGAAAAAGAATTGGAAATAACTGCTTCAAAAACAGAAAGTTACGCTAATTTAAAGGATCAAATAAAGGAGCTGAATAAGCAGCAGAAAGTTCTGACCAAACAAATAATAGGACAAGAAAAAACGGTAGCCAAAGCAGAACAACTCACTCGAGCAAAACAAAAATATCAGCAAAAATGGCTGGTAAAATACGAACGTGAAAACGGACCTATAGTAGCCAGTGATCTTGCGGCATCAACCATCAAGAATTCCGTGCAGCCAAGCGTGGAATCTAAAGATAAAACTCAAGCTGAGAAAATTAAAACAAAGAACGAGCAGGTTGTTGATGCAACAGGTAGTAAATATAGTCCAATCCCAACCACCTCCACCAATTATGGATACAATGATTGTGAAATTGCCTATATAGGAAACGACAATTTTAGTAATAAGCGAAGGATTGATGTTGCGAAACGAATCTTATTTGAATATACCCATGAAGAACTAAGACCCTATTTCAAAGATAAAGTCTATATGGTGTGTGAAGGCTTTCTTTCTGCCCAACCTGGATTTAAGTACCTTACTCTTGAATTCAAAGTGGCTTCTGATCGGGCTAAACAAAGTTTTGGAGCACTTCAGAAAGGTTCTGTTTTAACTATAAAACTAATCGACGACACCTACATAAATCTAATCAATAAATCGGATGATTTTGGTACAGTAGATCTTCAAAACAAAACCACTACCTATAGCGGGCAGTATGTGATCGACAAGAAACAAGAAAAGGATTTGCTAGTAAAAGAGATCGATCAAATCAGAGTTAGTTGGACGAGTGGTTATGAAGATTATGATATCTATGAATTAGATTTCTTCAAAAATCAATTTGCTTGTTTAAACAATGCCTATTAATGCTTGGACTGAAGTTACCTACTGATCCACGATGGGTCAATCTAGCCAAAATCAGTTTGGAAGAAATTCTAACAGATCATGCGTATTGTGAGCAAAAAGCCGCCACATCGTGTATATCCCTAATACAAATGTATCCGGATAAAGAAGAAATGGTCAGTGAATTGGCACCCATTGTTACCGAAGAATGGGGTCATTTCCGACTGGTATTACAAGCACTCAAGAAAAGAGGATTAAAGTTGGGAAGACAGCGTAAAGACGAATACGTAAACCGCCTGCTGGATTTTCAAAAAAAAGGGGGCTCCAGGGAGGACCGATTAATTGAAAAATTGCTGATATGCGCTCTAATTGAAGCTAGATCTTGTGAGCGATTTAGACTATTGTCTTTGCACCTTGAAGAGCCTGAGTTGAAGGAATTTTATCACCATTTCATGGTATCTGAAGCTGGTCACTACCGTTTATTCATTGACCTGGCTAAAAAATATGGGAACTCCGAAAAAGTAAAAAAACGTTGGGATGAATATTTGAATTTTGAAGCAAGTATTATGAAAGACTTGGAAATTAGAGGAGATCGAATGCATTAACGTTATTACGCCTGCTCGACATACTTAATACCTAGAAAAATATGTATATTGGTTCGTAATATTCATTGATAAACTTTATTCAATATTGGATAATGTCATGATCAAAAAACGGTTTCTTTTAAATTGAAATAATTAAGCTTATGAGGTTGCGGCTATTATTCTTCTATGTTGCTTTATGTTCTTTGCAGTATCTCGATGCTCAAGGATTAGATCATAAGTTGGGAGAATATATTGTTAGACTAAGTCCGAATCAACATATCGATCGGTTTTTAACGATTGAAAACCATCTTCGGTCACAATCAGAAAAACTTAAATTCAAGGCTAAAATTTCCAAAGAATTAAACGTTTGGTTACTAAGTGTGGATCCAAATAAAGTCAATGAATTAACTTTCTTGAAATATCTTCAATCACATCCCTCAGTACATACAGCACAATTAAATCACCTAATTCAATGGAGAGAAACTATCCCGGATGATGCTCGTTTATCCGATCAATGGTATTTGTATAATACCGGTCAAAATGAAGGAACGGTAGGAGCAGATATTAATATGGTTGAAGCCTGGGATATAGCAACTGGTGGAACTACTGCTGCCGGTGACGAAATCGTGGTAGCAATTATTGATAATGGAATATCTCTAGATCATCCTGATCTAGTTAATAATATTTGGGTAAATGAAGATGAAATACCAGACAATGGTATTGATGACGATCTTAACGGGTATATGGATGATTATTACGGGTACAATATAGACACGGATAATGGAGCCATTGGCAATGCTGGTGAACACGGTACGGAAGTCGCTGGACTCATAGGTGCTGAAGGCAATGATGGTAAGGGTATAGCTGGTGTGAACTGGCAAGTAAAAATCATGAATCTTCAAAAGAATTTCAGCTCCTTAGTAGAGTCGGATGTATTGGAAGGGTATGGATACATACTTAACCAACGTATTGATTACAACCGATCAAAGGGTGCTAAAGGTGCTTTTGTAGTTACTACGAATGCATCCTGGGGCATCGATGGTGCATTTGCAGAAGAGGCACCGTTGTGGTGTGCTTTTTATGACTCACTAGGTGCTCATGGCATTTTGAGTGTAGGAGCAACTACCAACAACAATGATAATGTGGATGAAATGGGAGATCTTCCCACTACCTGTCCCAGTGAATACTTGATTGGAGTGACGGGATCCGACCGAAATGATGAATTGGCAGACTTTGGTTATGGTAAGATAAATATTGACCTTGCGGCCCCTGGCCAGGAAATTATTACAAGCAGTGGTGCTGATGGGTATAACCTGGGTAGTGATGGCAATGGTCAAAATGGGACTTCCTTCGCTACTCCACTGGTAGCAGGTGCTATAGCCCTGGCTTATTCTGCGCCTTGTTTTAATTTAGCTGCAAGGGCTAAAAGTGATCCGGCCGGTACTGCCCTCGAAGTAAGAAATTTAATTTTAGACAATGTTCAGGTTATAGAAGCTTGGACCGATTTTATTGCTAGCAGTGGTAGGTTGGATGTAGGTAAAACACTACAGAGTCTGATGGCAGCATGTGGATCTTGTCCTACACCCATAAACTTAGAGGCCATTCCTGATGGTGAAACGGTAACAACTATCAGTTGGGATGTGCTGGATTCAATATCGTCTGTGAGCGCTCGCTATCGAGCGATAGGATCAGAAGAATGGACCGATCTTATCGAAGTTTCTTCAGGAACTACCCTGAACAATTTAGGTGCTTGTACTACCTACGAAATGCAATTCACCGCTACTTGCCCGGCCAGTACCAGTGAATTCAGTGAGTCGTTTCTATTTACAACCGAAGGATGCTGTAAAGCCCCTCAAAATATAACTCCATCAGTGATATCTACTGATTTTCTGGAAGTCACCTGGGATGCAGTGATGGGAGCGGATATTTATGAAATAATGGTAAGACCAATGGGTAGCGAGGAATGGAGAAAGCTCACTACTGATACTAACTCAATACTCATAGATAGTTTGGTAGCCTGTACTTTTTATGAACTGGCTTTCACTACTGCTTGTGAGGAAATAGAAAATCAAGAGACTTCAAATGCAGTAATCCGAACCTTTGGATGCTCTGAATGTGATATTGAAAGCTATTGCAATAGCTTTGGTTCCAATGCCCAAGACGATTGGTTGGAACAAGTCATTATTGAAGGTGCAGTGGAAAACGTAAATAACATCAGTGGTTCTGATGGCGGTTACGGTAATTATACCGTAATAGATACGTTTAGAATCCAATTTGCAGAAGACGAAAAATATAAATTGACTATAGTTCCAGGATTTAGTTATGTTGGGGGAACTAGTGCGTTTCTAAGAGCATGGATAGACTATAATTTCGACGGAGATTTCAATGATGCAGGTGAGTTGATTTTTGATACTCCACAAGAAGTGGATACCTCAATTACCCAATCATTCTTTGTGCCCATGCTTGATTCATTGGGATTTACTGCGCTTAGGGTTATGATGAAATCGAATTTTGGAGAAGGGGTGGAGCGATTCAGACCATCGGGGTGTGATTCATTTGCATTGGGGGAAGTGGAGGACTATTGTATTGAGCTGATTGAATCAAGAAAAATTTGTCCCAACATATCCGGATTTGAGATTGAAGACCGGACCGCTAATATGATTAGCTTAAAATGGGACACGGTGGTTAATGATGTTTCCTACCTGATAAGATATAAACGGGTGCAAGATGATGATGATGAATGGTCGGATAATATGCTTCCGGAAACGGATACTACCTTTGTAATAGGTGGATTGAAAAGCTGCACAGAATATCAGGTTCAGATTATATCTATTTGTCAGTTTGACACAAGTAGTATGTATGAGGAAATTATCATGACTGATGGAAGCAATTGCACGGTAGGAGTCAATCCAATAGAAGCATTGTCAGATTGGAAGGCTACACCCAATCCGTTTAATAATCACTTGGAATTAAATATTAGACTGAATCAGTCAATTAATAATTTGGAAATTAATTTATTCAATCTACAAGGTCAACCTATGTTTAGTCAATCGATATCAAATTTATCAGCAAATAATCACAAAATTCAACTAGATAATCTGTCGGCTAAGTTGTCTCCTGGAATTTATTTTATCCGGCTGAAAACCCAATCAGGTATTGCGGTAAAGCGAATGATTAAAAATTAATCTAGACAAGACCGAATTAGTTGTTTTTAAGACAAACCAATTTTTTATCAAACCATTGTTCCAAGGTTCATCAATTGTATTTCGAAAACTGGACCGTGGGATCGTTTGATTAGTCAAACTTCTTTTGAGCATATTCCAACATAAATACCAGCGCAAAGCCTATCAAAGCACTGATTATTACCCCGAATACATAGGATTCTCCGTAATAAGCGGAAGGCACGACGTTGAGTTCCTGAACGATTTTCAGGTGTGCCATATTTGGCAAATTGGATGGGTCAAGATTTATAAAATCACCTGATTCATTCAATCCCATAACCGGATTTCTCCAAGGCCAAATTTTATTTAAAGAACCAATCATAAATCCGGTCAATATTGCCAGAGTTTGATTATGATATTTTTTGAATGCAAAAGAAACCACTCTAGCAAAAGATAGCAGACCGGTTATGCAGCCCAATCCAAATACAATTAATATAGTCAATAAGGATAAATCAAGGGTTTCTAAAAACTCTTTAAGCAATGGAATAATCGTGGTATATAATCCGAGCAGGACCAACATAAAACTACCCGATACACCAGGCAATATCAAAGCGCATATCGCAATCATACCAGCAAAAAAAACATATGGATATGAGGTAGAACCGGCAACTGGAGTCAATATAGTAACAATATAGGCGACCACAATACCAATAATTAAAAGCAGCCATTCGATCCACTTCCAATTTTTTATTTGTTTAGCAATATAGATGGCGGAGGCAATAATAAGACCAAAAAAGAATGCCCAAAGCATTTCGGGATAAGTCTCAAGAATGGAAGTGATGACTTTGACACCAATAATAATGCCTATACCCATCCCGATAAATAGGCTTAATAAAAAACTTCCGTCGATATGTTTCCACAATCCTTTTATTCCACCTTGTTTCGTTGCGGTAATTAGGGATAAATCAAATGATTTGATAGCTCCTAATAATCTTTCATATATATTGGTAATAAAAGCAATGGTGCCTCCTGAAACGCCTGGAATGACTTCAGCGATCCCCATGGCTAATCCTTTTAATCCAATAAAAATTTCTTTCCTAATACCCATATTATCAATTGTATTTTTTATATCCCACTGCTGACTGCCCACTGCTGACTGCCCACTGCTGACTGCCCACTGTTATCTCAATGTTTTCTCCCAAATATCTTTCCGGCTTTATATTTATTCTCCAAAACAACTTCTTCCTCATCTGGCTGTCCAAAATTGTTATCCTTCCAAGCTTCTAGATCAGGTTGTCCTGCATCGACCCATGCCGTATACCAAACGCTGCCCACTGCTTGAATTGAAGCACGCCAACGCTCCTCCACCATACCTTTCATGGCATCCTGATAAGCCGCTGCAAATTCTTCACATTGAATTCGATCTGTTTTTTCTAGGCGATTATCAAAACAAAATTGCCTGTTTGCAGGAAATGTATTCCTCAATCGTTGTTCAACAGCTAAAACAGAATCAACCAAAGCATGACTGGCCAATACGATATCCCAATAATAAGTTGATGGATCCTTAATATAAACAGCCTGGCCTACCAACTGGTCATATTGTTTTTCTGCAAATAATTCGGGAATTCTAGACTCCCAGAATGCATGAATTCCTTCCTGATTGGTTAGCTGACCATCATAATTTTTTGTGGTATGTAAGGGTACATGGGCATCTCCAATGTAATGCCCAATATCTGCACTATAATGCAGCACTTTTTTTATATCACGTTGTTCAAGCGCTTTTTGTAGTTTACCTTGAAGAATTAATAATTGATAAGGTAAAACGCCTTTTGCATAAAACGTATCCATACATACGACTCGATCTAATGCTATATTATTTAGATTAGTCACCTCCCATTCTTCCTCAAAGTAGTTAAAGGGAATCGATTGGTAAATAGAGTCAAAAAGTGCCATATAAGAATCCTTAAGTGCTAGTATTGAAGGGAAATTCTCTTCACTCCCGTCCAACTTAAACAGTTTCACCTTGGAGTAAGCTATTTTTACATCGCGCCAATTTCGTGGAATATTTGAAAAAGGAAAAGTCCCCCAGCTATCCAAATCGATAAAATGCTTTGGTCCTTCCGCTTTATAAGCATAACGTCGCTTATCCGGATCCACTGCATGCTCGGTTAAAAACTCAATATGCACTTTGTACAGGGGAAGCATTTCTTGAGGCAGGGTAAAAACGGCCATTCGATTAATTTGACGATGTCCATAAAACCCCCATTCGAATGATAGAAATAAAAAACTGGTAAAAATAACAAAGGTAAAAATTGTTCTACTGAGCACTGAAATATTGATATGGTCTTAAAATTTTGCTCAATATACGTGTTTGGGCTAAAATTAATTCCTGCTTATTTATAATTGCATGCATTCGCTCTGGATCCACTGATCCATCTGCTTGAAGAATACTATAAATCTCCACGAAGGTTTGCTTAGACGTTTCCTGTATACTGATGATCGCGTAGGGTGTTTGATTTTCTAGTTTAGCTTTTAGCGCAGGATTTTGAAGATATGCTTCACACCCAACCCGTTCCAGCTCAAGTAAATAAGCTGAGATCAAATTATGATTAGCTTGCTGGTTGGAATCAGTTTCAGGATAATGGCTTCGTTCAATAACCCATTTATTTCCTTTTTTAGTTAACTTAAATGATTGGGCTTGTTGAAGCGGGTATTTTATAGAAACATTTTTAAGTTGCTTTGTATCCGTTCGGATGAAATATCGATCTCGCCAATCATTTAGTGGTTTCACAAACCGGGGTCTTAGTGACCCTTCCCAGGATGGTATATGCAGTACATAAGGGTAATCATCATTGGCCACAATGCCATAGGTGCCTCTTTCATCTGAAGTAACCCCTCCGATATAAAATGTTTTAAAATTTTCATTTTTACTACCGAACAACTCGACCTTATATCCATTAACGGCCAGATCTTTCAATATGGCCGGGACGGCAGCTCTGGGAGGCACATACTTTACCTTCATGCGTTCTAGGGTATTGAGTAACAAGTCTATTTGTTCCTTTTGGACTCTAAAGGAATCGTTGAGTATCCAAAAATCGGGACGTTTAGTCAATTGGATTTCAGCCCCGGATTTATCCATCATATGTATTGAGGCAATCCGAGTAACATCCTTTATTCTAAAGTCTACTTGAAAATCAATTTTGGTTTGGTCCCGCTTCTTCTGAAGAATTAAATAAATGGAAGTAAGCAATAAAACACTCAAAAAAAGAAAGATCAGCGATCTATTTTTCTTCATATTTTCTATAACGATTAAAGTAGATCATTTGCAAATTACCTGGTATATTTTCTTTTTCTAGCGAATTGAAATAATATTCCAAACAAGATTAATGTCAGGATAGGTAACGCAATATTGATACTTTGCCATTTACTTTTCTCTGCCT
The DNA here is from genome assembly GCA_024639065.1 of Lewinellaceae bacterium. Classification (GTDB taxonomy): domain Bacteria; phylum Bacteroidota; class Bacteroidia; order Chitinophagales; family Saprospiraceae; genus JAHEJC01. The sequence continues at coordinate 8,245 of JAHEJC010000089.1, forward strand.
TAACCTTCGCCTTATCCAGCAACCGAAGTTTTACTTCTTTGGATCGAGTAGCCATCACACCATTTTCATCAAAAAAATAATTAATGAGATTCAATATAAAATCTTCGTTGGCCTTATAGGTTTTGCGGTCGTACGGGTTGAATCCAATCGGAGAAATATTGTTGTTTTCACCCACATAACTTTTCAAGAATTCACTATCAGAAATAATGGCCATTTTGGTAGGTTCCCCCGCAGCCTTAAATGGCTGTCCAATTTGGTCTAATCCTTGTTCCATTTGTGGTTTCACCCTATTTTCAAAAAAAGATGAAAAAGATCCTTCCAGTAGAATCCCAACCTTTTGATAGCCCTTATTGAATTGCTCCGGATTAGGTGGAATCCTGAACATTTCAAAGTCCATGCGCACCGGTGTCATTTGAGTGCGCGCATATTGAGATGATTCAAGGATGACTGTTTTATCAATAGTTGTTTTAGTTTTAATGGTATCAATTGTACCAGGAAATTGCAGAAATATTCGTCCCAATCCTTTTACAATTGGATGATTAATTCTGGGTAAAATCAAAGGGTGGTAGTAATAATTGAATGCTTCAAAATCTGCTCTGCCTCCTTGCACACCGGTGGCTAGTGGTATGGTGGCACATTCTAAATCCAACAATAAATTGGGTTCCAATCTAAACCCATATTTAAAAAATAGGTCGTCCAGATTAACATCATTGGGCGGTGGAATATAAATTCCCCTTCCCAGGCTATCCATTGACACTTTTAAAGGGTCAATAAACCAGAGCACTTTGCCTCCATGCATGATGTACTGATCCATTTTAAATAGATCTTGATCGCTAAATGGATAATGAGGTCCTGCTACCACCACCATTCCAATGTCTTCATGGATTTTGGTTTGAGTAGAAAGATCAAGCCTTGCTGTGTTGAAATAGGGATTAAGCAGGCGTTCCAAGGCCGCTGTTTGGTGGGGCATAAGTTCTCCATGACCCGTGGTAAATACTATATTGGCTTTATACTGAACCGTAAGTTTTTGAATAGCATCGATCAATTTGTACTCCAATAAACTGATCGAATTATTCAAGGTGATTTCAGCTGGTACGCCGGGCGTACGCTGTTCCAATAAACTAATTGGCAAATATCTTTCTCCAAAATGGATTATTACATAGGGATAAATATATGACTCTTGCCGTTCATTGCCCTTTTGGACGGCAATACGTTGAGGGATGATTCCATCTTTGCGCAAGGATTCTTTGGTTGCATTTACTTCTTCCACGGCACCGGCATTGGGATCATCTAAAAAATAAGTAATATTTCTTGACCGTGACCGAAATTCATCCAACAATTCCAAAGTAGAATTCTGCAGTCTCTTCATTTCGGCCGGTATCTCTCCATCCAATAATACTTTAATTGAAATATCATTGTCTAACCCATAAAGAATATTCTTGGTGGCTTCCGATAAGGAGAATCTTTTGTCATCAGTAAGATCAATCTTCTTAGGTACAAGTGATGCAATAAGATTAATCAATATTACCAGTCCTAACGCCAGGACGAAATGAATGATCTTAGTATTTTGGTTCATGCTAAATGACCTTTGCTAGGTCTTTCTTTTTTCTAAAATCAATTTTGATAAATAAACAAATAATCCGATAATTGATAAAAAGTAGATTAAATCTCTACTGTCTAAAACACCTCTTTTTATCGACTGATAATGTGATTCAATGCCCATCTGTTGAATGATATAATCTAATGAACCCACAAATACCGGAAGTCCGCTTATAAACTGAAATGCCCAATGGATCGTGAAACACATAAATATTCCCAGAATAAAAGCGATGATCTGATTGTTGGTAATTGACGAGGTAAATAAACCAATGGCGGTAAAAACGCCAGCCAAAAGTATTAACCCTAAATACGATGACAATATCGTTCCTTTATCAATGGTGTCTGACGATGCTGCAAGAGCCAATATTGAAATGAAGTAAAGCAATGTGGGGATCAACGTCAATAAAACCAAAGAGAAATTAGCCAAATATTTGCCCCAAACTAGTTGCCAAAGTGAAATCGGTTTAGTGAAGAGAAATTCAATAGTACCACTGCTTTTCTCTTCGGCTATAGATCGCATAGTGATCGCAGGTATCAAAATCATCAATATGGTTGGTGCTAAATTAAACAGAGGTTCTAAGGAAGCGTAGGGAAATTCAAGGATGCTATAATCTGGGAAGACCCATAACATTAGACCAAGTACTAACAAGAAAAAACCAATGACCACATAGCCAATAAGACTGCTGAAATAACTGATAAATTCTTTTCTATAAATGCTCCACATATGATTAGGATACTTAAGATTTAGGATTTATGGTAAGTTCCCGGAATATATCTTCCAAGGATGATGCTTCCTTATACATTTCTACAATTTTTAAATCATGCGCTACAGCAAAGTCAAATACCTCAGTACTTATATTTTTCTCGGGTGAAACAATTTTCCATTTGTGTCGATCAATCATTTCTATTGTCTTCAAATGTTGAATTCGATTCAGCTCGGTTTGATTTATTTCCTTATCAAATTGGACTACCAGTGGCTCATCCTCGGCAATTTGTTTTTGCAGTTCTTCCGTGGTATTATTGGCAATTATCTTGCCTTGATGAATAATGATTATCCGATCACAAAGTGCTTCTACTTCCTGCATAATGTGCGTAGAAAGAAAAACGGTTTTATTCTCCCCTTGCTCTCTAATTATATTTCTAATTTCAACAATTTGATTTGGGTCCAGCCCGGTAGTGGGTTCATCTAATATTAATACTTGTGGATCATGCAGTAATGCTTGTGCAAGGCCTACTCGCTGTCGATATCCTTTAGAAAGGGCACTAATTTTTTTATGTGCATGCGAATCAAGACCTGCAACCTCAATGATTTCTTCAATGCGTTTTCTATCACTTTTGCTGTAATGAATACTGGATACAAATGAAAGATACTCCCGCACATACATTTCCTTATATAGCGGATTATTTTCAGGTAAGTAACCGATAATTTTTTGTACATCCAAGGGCTTAGAGGATACGTCTAAACCACACACATTGACCTCACCTTCGGTAGGTGGCATAAAACAGGTGATGATTTTCATGGTGGTTGATTTACCTGCACCATTCGGTCCAAGAAAACCTACAATTTCTCCCTTATTCACCGAAAAAGAAATAGATTCCAATGCTTTACTTTGTCCATAATACTTGGTTAGATTTTTTACTTCTATTGACATTTGCGAAAAAGTGTTTTGTTAAAAATAGGACCTTGTTCCCATTGGAATAGCGAAATTCCCAATAAAATATTTGGTCAAATTCAATTAAAATTTGTAAAAACAACTTAGTATTCAGAAGGGATAAAGCTTTGGTGTTTTATCAGGTCTTGAGTAAAACCAAAATAAAATGTTATACAAAAATATAAATATTACACATTTTTACAATATGTAACGGGTTTTATTTTTTATTTGTTTCTGTAAGAAAATAAAATTCGGTCATTCTAATCAATATAAAGATTCTCCTTTAAATCAATTTATATTGTTTTATTTGCAGATAGAATTCGATGCTGAGATATGTTAATTCCATCAAAATTTAATATACTAGTCTTCCTTGCTTTGGTAATCTTAAACCTTGGGTGTGATCAAATTTCAAAATCTAAAATCAGGAAAACGGTAAACCAGGGAGAAGTAATAGAAATTATAGGATCTCATTTCATTGTAACCAATGCAGAGAATACTGGTGCTTTCCTCGGGTTAGGTTCAGAGTTACCTAAATTTTTACATATTATCCTTTTGAAAATAGTACCTACGGCAGCTATCTTATTCATGTTTATGATGGCGGTAACACAACTCCATTCGGGCATATTATTCATGTTAGGAATGGGATTTGCTTTGGGGGGTGGAATCGGGAATATTTATGACCGTATCATCTTGGGTTCAGTAACCGATTTCTTGTTCATAGACTTGGGGATATTTAAAACCGGAATTTTCAATTTAGCGGACGTATCGGTTATGATCGGATTGATCATGTTATTAATCCATTTTATTAATATAAAACACAAACCAAAACTAATCGAAAATTAGGTCTAGTGCATCAAGAACTAAATAAATTTAGGGTAAAACTTGCTCTTTTTCTCCTGCTCATCGTTAAAGAACCCCGCCAATAGCTATAGCTATTTAGCGTAAACCTTTGCCTTGATCAGAACAAAAATATCTGCCATTTTATACCTAGTGCATTAAGAACTAAATAAGTTACACATAAAACTCGATCTTTTTCCCAGTATCTTCGTTGAAAAGCCCCGTCCGACTGTACCAATTCGGCACGGGCGGGCTCGCCGTAACTTTGGCTATGCCTACGTTTTTCGCCTTGATCTTGGAAAAAATCTTCATCGTTTTATACCGAAATTACTTCGTTCTTGATGCACTAGCTTACTTAGTTCCTGACGTACTGGCATAAACCAAACTTATCGTTTTAAATAATGATCCTTTCGTGATAATAGCTCCTTGCTGTATCCATTCAAAAATTTCAAGCTCTCGTGCTTTTGAGTATTCATTTTCTGCAGTAAATACTTTAAGGCCATTTGGTGGATTTTGCATTGATTTTTCTAAGTACTTCCAGTCTGTAAAATCACCAGATGAATCCATGGGCAGGTTGACCCCCATCATAACCATCTTTTTCTCCAGGCACTGAAAGCAACGTATCGAATGTTTGTGCACTAATTTAATGAACCTAGTCTTGCGCAAGATCTTTTCATAAACGACATCACTGAATAATTCAATTATTTTTTGAGCTCGTTCAGGCGATTCATCATTTATTTTCACCCAATCATCTGCAGCGATACCGTTTAATATCAGGTATTGTACAAATTCTTGTTCCAGTTCAAGTAATTGAATTGATGTTAGCAATTTATATTTTGGCAAAATTGATTTATTAGCTAATGCAATATTAGTTAATAAGCCGTATTTATTAAAATTGAGAAACCTCATTGGAGATCAATCAATTCTTGTAGCAAGAATTATTTGTGTTGATTCTATACAGGTAATGATTAGATTCTCTTAATAACACTTAATATTTTTTTAGCTGTCGACGAAAGTTAACAGTTCCCCGTTGTGATAAGCGTTCTTCTTTTTACATTTACAATGCTACCTTTACCATATGAAGTGGATCAAATGGATTCTGGGCATTATACTTTTTCTGGTTGCTGCTGCTTTCCTAATTGGTTTTATATTACATGAAAAAGAACCCATAGGCATGAGTACCAGAGCAGCCGATGAAATGGGGCAAAAAATGCTCGAAGCCCTCAATAAAACTGCCTGGGATAGCACCCATTACGTAACCTGGAAATTTGTAGGTAATTATTACGTCTGGGATAAATTCGATGACCGAGTTTATGTCAAAACAAACGATATTGAAACCGTGCTGAATACCAAAGATATAAGTGGAGTATCTAGAAATAGAGACGGCCTCCTTGCGAATACAACTAATGAAAAAGCGGTAAAAAAAGCTTGGAGTAACTTTTGTAATGATGGTTTTTGGCTTTATGCTCCTTACAAAATATTTGATCCCGGCACTTCCAGAAGTATTGTTGAGTTGAAAGATGGTCGAAAAGGGCTCAAGGTGAAATACAGTTCAGGGGGAGTCACTCCAGGAGACGCCTACGTGTGGATCTTAGATGAAAGTTCAATGCCCATCAGCTTTAAAATCTGGGTGAAAATATTGCCTATTGGAGGTCTGGAATTTTCATGGGAAAAATGGGTGGAATTATCCACGGGGGCAAAACTTGCTTCCATACATAAAATAAGAAAACGTACACTTGAAATTACCGAAATAAAAGGAGGAATGACTCTTCAAGAAATAGGAATCAGCCAAGACATCTTCACATGGTGATACTATAATTTTGACTAATATAGCTCTACTTACCTATCCGAATAGATCCATCTTCCGTAATGACTTTTACTTTTGAGTTACCACTACCCCACTTTACAACGGTTTTTTCCTCTGAATCACGCACAAGCTCAAATCCCTCGGTTGTCCTGATATCACTATCATCATGGATTATTTCGATGGTTCCCTCCCCTCCTGTAAAGTTAAGTTCCATATCTCCATCTTCAGTTTTAAATAGGTAATAGCCATTGTTAGAAAGGGTCGTAGTAAACTCTACGTCACCATCTTCAGTTTCAACATCAATCTCATCAAATTGTCCGTTATTTACTACAACGTTTCCATCTTCGGATTCGATATGGATCGATCCACTTCCCCCCTCTAGCACTAAGTCACCATCTTCCGTATTAAACTCAAACGATGCTCCATGATAATTACGAACATTTGCATCCCCATCCTCACTAGCGATAACCAGTTCACCGCCCAAATTATCTATATAATAGTCATCATCCTCGCCCTCTAAATTCAATGAAATATCGGTGGGCACCAATAATTCAATCGTGTAATCTTCACTGATAGATCCGATCATAAAATTTATACGGGATTCACTTTTTTCTTTCAAAATTAGATCACCATTCCGTTCGACTACCTCAAAGTCAAAGCGCTGATAATTACGGGTAGAAACTCCTTTAACTTTAACAATACGGTCAATTTTTACATATACATCTGAACGATCAGTTCCCGTGATGGTTATTTCGGCATCCTCAGAATCAAGAAACAGGGTGCCTCGATTACTAATTTGGTAAGTTTCCTCCAGGTGAAATTCACTTTGAGAATGAACAGCAACTGCAGCGGCAATCAAAATGAAAAGGGTAATTGCAGATTTCATTTGTTCGAGTTTAGATATATTACGAAATACTTATCTATAAAGTTACAAGGTTACTAAACCAGATCCCTATATTTTCTATGAATCTATCCATAACTTCGATTCAATCCGTAGTCCTCGACTTCGTTCCCAACTTTGGAGTATATGACCGATCAATCAATCCAAGGGGTCATGACCCCTTGGGATGTAAATTGTGAATAGTCAGTCTGGTGCTTCAGGAATAAAAAACTGTTTCATTGCTTAAGCACTAACTCCGTATTAATCCCCCACCATCAAATTACAGCCTCTTATGTCGCTCATATCCAAACGACCGAGGACTTCAAAAGTCCCATCTTGATAAACCCTGCCAAGGTCCTGGGTCAACAAAAATGCACATGAATGAATATTAGCGAAATCAATGATACCCAGTCTACAAGTCTTTCCAAATTTTTCATTTTCAAATGCATCATTTATTTCTTTACCAATAACTCGAAGGGTCTGTGACCTACAAAATTTATTATTATCACCTAAATAGGCTTGTGACAATAACTCGGTCATACCGTATTCTGAAGAAATCGCTGCGTTCGTTTTCAAACCAAAAATCTGATGCAATTCATTTCTGACCATTTCCTTTTTTCGCCCCTTCATACCGCCTGTCTCAATGATTGTCAATTCAGGAAAATCCAATTCAAAAAGTTCCAAGAAATCCAGCAATGCATAACTAACTCCCCAAAGGATAGTAGGTGTTGCATCAATCTTGCAAGTCATTAAGGATTGAAATAAACGCGCAAAGTCATTTAAAAAGAAACCCGAATCGGCATACTTGGAAAACCTGATAAAGTTATTAACCATGGCAACCAAACTGGATTGACCCTGTTCAAGGTAGGAGGGCAGCAATGCCAAATGACAAAATTTGGAAGGATGATCGAAAGCATCCGTAAACAACCGGGTACTCACTTGATGATAAAAATCTAGGTTATAAATATAGTGCAGACTTCTTGCTGACTCAGTTGTCCCCGAGCTTAAGAAAATAGTTTCTTCCCGAAAATCGCCAGACTTTATTTCATGATTTTTAAAAAATTCAATGGGCATGAGTGGAATATTCAATGCGGATTGAGGAACCTGATCATATTGGATTAACTGAAGGTATTTTTTGAATACAGCGCAAGATTCTCTTTGGAAATCAAAAAGTTCAAAAACAAAGTTGGGCCTTTTCTCCCATATTTTTTGCTCTAAAGTGTTAATTTTGCTTATCATCGAATCTAAGACGTCTTATATTTCGTTACTGTTTATGATGCGCAATTTATTATTTCCATTCATATTGTTGTTTTTTCTGCCACTTTCTTGCAAGAAAGATAATCAGGTATCGTCAGTGCCTACTATAGAATTTGTAACCCTGAGTAAAGATACAATCATTCAAGGAAGACAGTTAAACGATAGCTTAACCATTACGCTAAACTTTGAAGATGGCGATGGTGACATTGGCTTTGAAGATAATGTGGCTAATATTTTTCTGAGAGATAGTCGAGATGATTTTATTAAAGAATATGCTTCTCCGGTTATTCCGATCTCAGGCGCAGCCAATGGAGTAAGTGGAGAGATACGCATCCTAATCACTACCTTATTTAATGTCTGTTGTATCTTTGATAATGGACAAGATCCTTGTACACAAAGTGTATCCCAACCATTCAACGAGTTTACTTACTCGATTTTTATTGAAGATCGAGCTGGAAACCAAAGCAATGAAGTGAGTACCTCAACCATTACATTAAGGTGCGATTAAATACTTGAAATTTAAAAAATTTGACAGTTTCTATTCCTAATTATCCCGCCAGTCTAAGCAAATAAATGTACTAACCCGAACCTATTTTCCTTTGGGAGATTTACTACCATTTTATTGGGCGCTAGGTTATAAATCAATAAATAGGCGATCATTTTCCATTATTAAATTCGCAGTAAAAGATAGAATATGATTTTACTTTGATTATTCCCGGATATAAAGATGTTCCTCTTTAAATATTACCGCTTAATGCCTTTAAATTTCTCCATCACCTGTTATTTGAATCTTATATATTAAATTTATATTGGATCAATAAATAATAATTATGAAGATTCAATTAAAGGGATTAGTATTTTTGGCATTAGTGCTTGGATGTCAAACAACAGATCAGAATCAATCTGCCGAGCAATCACCAACTCGGAAAATCACAAAATATGATGATCGATTAGATCTAATAATCGATGTTAAACAGCAAATTCAACTATTAGCCGAAGGTTTTGATTGGACAGAAGGTCCCTTATGGTTGCCTTCTGAAAACAAAGTTATATTTTCTGATATTCCTAAAAACACAATTTACGAATGGTCTGAGAAAGGAGGCAAAAAAGTCTATTTAAAGCCTTCCGGTTTTACCGGGTCATATGCAAGAGGTGGCGAATCAGGATCCAACGCGTTGTTATTGGATCCAGATGGTCGGTTGGTTTTATGTCAACATGGCGATCGGCGAATGGCCAGGATGGACGCGCCCTTAAATAATCCGGAAGCAAAATATACAACGCTTGCATCTCATTTTGAAGAAAAACGATTGAATAGTCCCAATGATGCCGTTTATGACCGAGATGGCTATCTTTATTTCACCGATCCACCCTATGGCCTGGAAAATCGTATGAATGATTCTACTAAAGAATTAACATTTCAAGGGGTATATCGAAGGAGTCCATCTGGAAAAGTGGATTTAATGATTCCAGGTTTATCCCGTCCAAATGGCATTGCATTTTCTCCTGATTACAGCAAAATTTATGTGGCTAATTCCGATGCGCAAAATGCCATTTGGATGGTCTATGATGTAAATATTAGTAAACAATTCATCAATGGCAGGATTTTTTCTGATGCCACAGACCAAGTAGAAAATTCAAAAGGATTGCCAGATGGATTGAAAGTAAATCAACAAGGAATTGTGTTTGCGACCGGACCTGGAGGCGTATTCATATTTGATCCTGCTGGAGATCTACTGGGAAAAATTGAAACTGGGGAAGCAACCTCCAATTGCGCATTTGGACCTAATGAGCAATCACTATATATCACAGCAGATTTCTATTTAATGCGCGTTGACCTACTTTAAAAATCGCTGGCTTTCTAAAAATTCTCTTTTGCAAATTCATAAGCCATTTGTTCTAAATAGTAAAAAGCATTTTTCATTGCATCCTCTATTCCATTGGCGCGGTCAATAATACTTTTAATTTCAGTAACTTGCAATAGATTCTCTTCATCCGCTGAAATGCTATTACTTCCACTAAAAATGGTGCATGGTGTAAAATACTTAATACACCTATTTGATACTCCGAATATCACTTTTCCTTTTAATGACTGATTATCCAATTTACCCTCTCCTGTAATTACCCAGTCTGCTTGCTTGATTTGATTTTCAAAAGCAGTTAATTTCATGATCTCATCTAATCCATTTTTTAATGCTGCCCCAAACATCGCAACCATACCCCCACCAATGCCACCGGCAGCACCCGATCCGGGAAGTTCGTTGATAAAATGCCCACTATAGGCATTCAATCGTTCAGCAAAGTGTTTCATCCCGTCATCCAGCAATTTAACTTCAGTTGGTGTTGCTCCTTTCTGAGCAGCATAAACAAAAGCTGCTCCTTCAGGTCCACAAAACACGTTATGTACGTCACTAAGAATGGTAAATTGAATACTTTCTCTATTCAACCAGCCCAGGTCTACTATTTTAAAAACCCTTTTTAACGATGCACCCACTGGGTCAAGCAGGTTATCTTCAACATCATAAAATCGAAAGCCCAAAGCTTGAGCGATACCCATCCCACCATCATTGGTTGAGCTACCTCCAATAAACAAATTAATTTTACGAGCACCTTTTTGGATGGCGTGCCTGATCAATTCACCGGTTCCAAAACTGGTTGTACGTAATGGATTTCTCTCTTTTGGCGGAAGCAATTCCAGGCCAGAAGCTTGAGCCAATTCAATGTAAGCGGTTTCGCCTGAAATCCAATAGACAGCCTCAATTGGCCTGCCCAACGGATTACCAACTTGAAGATTGATTTTTTTTAAGGGCAAATAGCTAGCTAGGACAGAAAGAGACCCCTCT
>JAHEJC010000090.1 GCA_024639065.1 Lewinellaceae bacterium
GATGGTAAGTTTTACATACAATCGGAAGCCAGAATTACTCCAGTCGAGGATTACAATATTTTTAATCCACAGAATTACGATATGGACCAATGGATAAAATCATTAAAAGACGGTGGGTTTAAAATTGCCATATTAACAGTAAGTCACGAAACCGGATTCTTTTTTCACCAAAGCGATGCAACGCCATATTCCATGAAAGCCTTAAAATGGCAGGAAGGGAAAGGAGATATTTTGCGAGACTTTAAAGCCTCATGCGAAAAATACGGGATACTACCCGGTGTATATATTGGAACACGTTGGAATGCCTATTATGGTATCTACGATTTTAAAGTACATGGCGATAATACTTTTGCACAAAACAGGCAAAAGTACTACAACGCCATGATTGAAAACATTGTAAAGGAAATATTTACCAACTATGGCGACTGGGCAATGGTTTGGTTCGATGGTGGTGCCCATGGTCCCGAACAGGGTGGCCCCGATGTACTTTCTGTTTTTGAAAAGTACCAGCCAAACTGCTTGTTTTATCACAATCTGCAACGTGCCGATATGCGCTGGGGTGGTAGTGAAACGGGAACGGTACCCTATCCTTGTTGGGGAACATTCCCTTATGTTTCTATTGGGGCAGGTGAGTCGGCAAGAAAGGAAATTGGAGCCAATAATTTCCAACTCTTAAAAACCGGAGACCCCAATGGAAAATATTACATGCAGGCCATGAGCGATGTACCGCTTCGCGGTAATGGAGGTCACGACTGGTTCTGGGAACCCAATAGAGAACATCTGATCTTTCCTTTGGATAAATTGGTTGAAAAGTATTACAACTCAGTGGGGCACAATACCAGTCTGATTCTGGGAGTTACTCCGGGACCTGACGGTTTAATGCCCGAACCCGATGTGAAACGGCTAAAAGAATTTGGAGACGAAATTAAACGAAGGTTTTCAAATCCAATTGCCTTTACTTTCGGAACCGGAGAAAAGATCAACCTAAAACTTCCCAAAAAGCAAAATGTAAATCAAATTGTCTTAATGGAAGACATTGCTAATGGAGAGCGTGTACGAAAATTTGCACTGGAAGGAAAAACAAAAAGGGGTTGGCAAACCATTTTTGAAGGTTCTTGCATTGGGCATAAATTTATTCATCGGTTTGATGAAATAGAAGTTTCTGCAATAAGGCTAAATATTTTGGAATCGAAAGGCGAACCTACGGTTTTGGAGTTTTCTGTTTTTAATGTTGAAAATATTTAAATACTCATTAATGAAGAAAAAAAAACAGCTATTTCATATTCTGGATATTTTTTATTTTTCTGGCAATTGCCTGTGACCAGAAATCTGATAACGCTCCAAATGTTATTCTCATTATGACCGATGATCAGTGCTATGGAGACATTGCAGCACATGGAAATTTGTTTATTAGAACACCTGAACTGGACCGTCTGCACGATGAAAGTATCTGTTTTACTGATTTTCAGGTGAATTCTTTTTGTTCACCTACAAGGCTCACATTAATGACTGGAAGAATGTTGGACAGAACCCCCGCTCACTAAATGGTATATCTGCGCAACCACCTTACCCGACAATAAACTGTGATTGCCGAGTTCTTTAATACCTGTCTTGCACCGATGGAAAGAGTACGCTGGGGCCAAGATAGAAAAATGAAGTGGCGGTAAAAAAATATGCTTAATCGAAATAGTCGAAGCTCTTACTTTACTCTTAACGTAATGGTTTGGAGTCCTAGTTTTTTATTTTTTAGAGACGAAGTCGATCCATGATCTTTATAGGCAGCAGTCAAGACATAAACCCCTTTATCTGAGTTGCTTTGTACTTCTGGTGTTCGAATTGCCCCTTCTAGGCCTACATAGAACTGGACCGGATTGTCTTCTTGATTAAGGATCCAATCTATTATTAGGCCCGCTTCCTCTTCGGTTATATCCGGATTAGGTGGCATTTTTTCTTCACCCCAAACGCCACTGCTACCTATTATCAATCTTTCCATTAGATACCCTTTGGCATTATCCTTTGCACTATATCTTTTGGCTACGAGATCAAAGGAGGGGCCGATTAATTTGGTGGTGGCTGCATGACAATTGAAACAAGTCGACTGACTCATAGCTACTAAAGGCACTAGATCCTGATTAATCCTTGCTAGATAATCATCCACCAATGATGGATTTTCCAAATATTGGACTATGAGTAGTACTTCCTTTTCTGCAATTTCTTCGTAAGCAGAATTACCATCTTCTGCATCGGTTACATTAATCGCATAAGGAACCAAAGTGTTCCAGTTAATCGTCTCACTGACCTTGGGCTTATCAATTTTAACCACTGGAGTATGGTTATTTTCTATCAATACTTGAGTATGAGCTAATAAGCCTATCAGAGATAGAAGGTAAGTCACTAAATGCCGTACAAATAAATCTTGCATAAACCAGGTTATCATCAGGACTGGTCTATCAACTCAGCTACCCTGTTAGCAGAGCGTGTAGCGGCCTCTGTTCCCCAATTGAGATTATCTGCATAGGCTCCGGCAAAGTAAATGCGCCCGACCGGTTCCATTAAATGTGGCCAGAATTTATTAAGCTCACCCATTGGGAAAGGCAGCCTTTCGCAATTGGGTGCATATTTCTGTTTGGTCCAATCCCGACTCACTGCCTGCTCAATAGTATCTCCTTTACCAGGATACACTTCTCTGAAGGCGGCCAACGCGCGCATCGGAGAAATGCCACCAGGTCCTGTGCCCAGAACAATTACCCGATGTGTATCTACTTCTTCGGCTGATTGCCAAACATTCCACAGGTCAGGATGCCCGAGGTCCATGTTGATACTCAGACCATCCTTCTCCCAAAACTTTGAACTCGCCTGAAAGACGAATCGCTGATAAGAGTCATAAGTAATGTTCTCATTGATGTATTGTCTTGTTGCCGGTAATGCAGGTTCTATGGGAATGTTTTTTAACGTTGGTAATGGAATGCAATTGACATAATAATCTGCCTCCATACTGATTTCTTTGCCTTGGCGCTGATAGGTAACTGAGACGCCAGAGTCGTATTGCTTTATTTCCTTAATTTGACAATTAAGCCAAACCCGAGGACCCAGTCGTTTAGCAAAGGTGTCGGTAAGGGTTTGATTACCGCCTTTAAGTCTGAAGAGTTCTGGTGGAGCCAATGGTACACCCCTCAGCTTGAGAATAGCAGCTTGCCAAAGTTCAAATAAAGCAGATGTATGATTCCCGCCCAGACGGCTCAGGGCGGTTTCAGATGCACCATCTTTTTTATAAATATCCGCAATAGGAGTATTATCCCAGTCATCATATCCGACGCCGAAAGGTTGATATTCATCCGTGAACTTATCCAGATATGGATTTAAATAAAGTGATTTCAAATCCCACCAGGGATTGTTTGAAAGATATTTAATCTCCTTTTCATTGAATCCAAATTCCTTAAGTATAGCAGGATCATGCAGCATTTCTTCCGTATAGAATTTACCTTTTATCCTCCGAAGCACATTCTTCCGTCGTGGGTAGGGAAGGGTGGTAATGTTGAATTCGTCCAGATAGGCCCAATAGCGGTCATATCCAGGTTTGGTGATATGTTCCATTCCATAATCACCATATAATCCATCCGACAATCCATCCCTGGCGGTGTATACATGTCCACCATGACGACCCGAGGCTTCGAATACCGTTACATCATGCCCCTTTTTCATCAATTCATAGGCAGTGCAAAGTCCCCCGATTCCACCACCACCTATAATCACTTTCTTTGGTGAGCTGTTTGGCTTGGTGGACACTTTAGAAAACTCATGTTCTTTGGCGTGGAGAGTATCGTTGAGTAGTGATGTCCCAACTCCGGCGAGAACCGAATTCCTGATGAAATCTCTTCTTTTAACCTTGGTCATTTGAATGCTGATTTGCTAAGTGATAAAATTGGATATGATGGGGTAAAATAATAACTTCTGATCGGAATTTAGAACTTCAATGGTATACTTAAAGTAGAGCTACAAGGGATAGCATACCTCATTTATTCACCACGGAAGCCCAATTATCATATAATTTACTGAGTCTTTCAACGATTTCAGGATACTCAGCAGCATAATTTAGCTCTTCAGGATGTGCTGTTTCCAGATTAGCCAAATAGGGAGATTCCATCTTTTCTTCTTTGCGTTTATGGTTTGAGAATTTACCTGTTGTATCCCGGCCCTTTACGATCAGTTTCCATTTTCCTTCTCTTACAGCCCACTGATCTCTCCACTGAAAATAAAGCACTTTATGATTTGAGCTTGCTGTTTTTGAGTTTATTACTGGTAGCAGGCTGTATCCGTCAATATCACAATCTGGCATACTGCTGCCGGTAATCTCGCAAATAGTAGGCAGAAAATCCATACAGGTAATGATTTGATCCCTGGTCTCATTCTCCGGGAAGTGACCTGGATAACTAATTATAGCTGGTACTCGAATACCTCCTTCAAGAAAGGCGCCTTTAGCACCTCTCCATTTCCCGGTATACCCTCCACCTCCATTAGCACAGTAGTTTGTACCTTTTGGAAGGCCACTCAAGTGGTAATCAATTTTGATCATGGTTTCTTCTGTTGAATGCCCATTATCACCCATAAAAAAGATAATAGTGTTGTTACGTATTTCTAACTCTTCAAGCTTGTCGAGAATTTGACCGATCTTATCATCTACTGTTGAGACAACGGCTGCGTAGGATTTTCGAGGTTCGTTAAGATCTTTAGTAAAAGGGATAAACAAAGAATCGGGTTGCTCGGGGTAGTGAGGCAGATTAAAAGCTGCATAGAGAAAAAAAGGCTGATTTTTATTTTGCTCAATAAATTGTATGGCTCTTTCAGTCATGAGAGAAGGGAAATACCGGTTTCGTTCAAAAATCTCTTCCTTGTTGTTCCAGAGATCATGAAATCCCTCCCCGTGCAGAAAATAATGCACATAGTTATCAATAAAGCCACCTCTGAAACCATAAAAGGTATCAAATCCCTGCTCCAGAGGACCGTTTTCGACCGCCCCGCCCAGGTGCCATTTGCCAAAAAGTCCTGTACGATAGCCGTGCTCCTTTAATACCTCTGCTAGGGTCACTTCACTAAGTGGCATGTTGATTCCCTTTTCTTTTGCATGCGCGTCGTTCTGTGTCCAGTTATTTATCCCGGACCTTTGTGGGTGTCGCCCTGTCAACAGAGCAGCTCTACTGGGACAGCACACCGTATGAGCATAGGCCTGTGTAAACCGGATACCTGTTCTGCTCAAACGGTCAATATTAGGGGTATACAGATCATTGGCACCGTAACAGCCGGCATCAAGTGATCCCTGGTCATCGGTATAGATGATAACAACATTTGGTTTGGGTACACCAGGGTGATTGCAGGAATTTAACAGAACAAGAACCCATAGCCCACCGAATAAGTATAAAAAACAATGTAAATGTAATTTCATGAAAATAAATTTTGGGAGCACATACACCAAACTTCAACTAATTTGATTATTCTTAAAATTAGTAAATCTTAGACACACCGTACTGATTAAATAGATTGAGCATTCTGCTAATGTCTTTAGATAGCTATTAATATCCAGTCGGAATTCTAACAATAAATCGTGACTTCTGATCCTTATGTATTCTCGGGCTAAAGTCCTTTCGGAGTTTAATATCATCACCGTCTTAGGGATTTTTTGGATATGGTTTACCTGTTTTATTTTTTTATATTTAATTTCTGATTATGACCAGGAGAGTCACAGAACTCAGATACGTAGTATTATTTGGAGAATCCTGATGGCTGTAGTCGATATTCATTAACTTATAAGAAAATCAAATAATATGAAAAATCTGAAAGTTATTACTCTTCTTCTTTTTGGAGCCCTGGTTTTGCCATTGAGTCTTGTTGCTCAGACTGACAAAGACATGCAAGCCATTAAGGAAGTGGTCAAACAATATGAAGATGCGTTGAACAGTAATTCCCTTGACGGGGTTGTGGCCGTGTTCACTTTAGATGCGGTAGTATTACCACCCGATGCCCCTGCTGTTTCAGGACATGGAGCTATACGCGAGCAGTATAAAGCAGTCACTGACCCGGGTACATCAATTGACATTACACTCGAAATCCAGGAATTGATCCTGTCTGACGATATTGCCTATGTCTGGTCACTCAACTATGGTAAGATCAAATACGAGGGTGGTGAAGCGAGTTCAATTGATTCCAAATCGTTGATGGTCCTTCAAAAAACCATGGATGGATGGAAGACTTCCCGGTATATGTTTAACAATAACAGCGTACCTGATTAGGCAGGTGGTTTTATTTAATATCACGTAAAAAATTAAATATTTATAGGATTCAAGATGCCTAAAAAGAAAACAACAAAACTTATCCTAATCTCAATATTCCTCAGTTTTACCTTGAACTGTAAGACCAAGAGTGCTATTAATCAGAAAAAACCTAACATAGTATTCATACTTATTGATGACTTAGGATGGAAAGACCTTGGCTATATGGGATCAAAATATTATGAAACACCTAATATTGACAGGCTGGCCGGGCAAGGAATGATCTTTACCAATGCTTATGCTAATGCAGCCAATTGTGCACCCACACGTGCCAGTTTATTATGTGGGCAATATAGTCCCCGTCATGGTGTATTTACCGTAGCAAGGCCGGACAGAGGTGAATCAGCGGATCGCAGGCTGATACCGGTTGACAATTCGAGGAAGATATCGCCTGACAAAATTACCATTGCCGAAGCTCTTAAACCTGCAGGTTATGTAAGTGCAGCAATCGGAAAATGGCATGTGGGAAATAACGCAAAAGAAGAAGGCTTTGATTACTCTGTGAACAAATATGACATTAACTTTGATAAAGGACACTTTAATGAGGAAGGTGATTATCTGACGGATAGGTTTTCAAATTATGCAGTAGACTTTATTACTAAAAACAAAGATAACCCGTTTTTCTTGTATTTGGCGCACGATGCCGTTCATACACCCATTCAGGCAAAAGAAGAAATCACACTAAAGTATAAGTCAAAGAAAGTAGATGGATGCCATGGCCACCCTAAATATGCGGCTATGATTGAAGGTGTGGATAATAGTGTTGGCCGAATAAACAAAGTACTTGAAGATTTAGGGCTAAGTGAAAATACCATCTTGATTTTCTTCTCTGATAATGGAGGGCACGGAACCTATACCTGTCAAAAACCATTACGCGGAGGAAAAGGCATGTTTTACGAAGGAGGTATTCGTGTTCCGATGTTTGTCTATTGGCCTAATAAAATTGAGAGCGGTGGTACCTGTGATGATCCGGTCATCAGTACTGATTTCTACACCACTTTTCTTGAACTAGCAGGAGCACGATACCCGGACAATTATCTATTGGACGGGGAAAGTATTGTGCCTCTTTTTAGCAAAGATAATTCAATAGACAGAGAAGCTATCTACTGGCATTTTCCGGCATATCTCCAATCTTATGAAGGATTGAGACTTGATTCAAGGGACACCACTTTTAGAACCCGGCCCGTGAGTGTAATCAGAAAAGGCGACTGGAAGTTATTAATGTTTCACGAAGAGTGGATTTTGGATGGTGGAAGAGAAAAAATGGAGACTAACAATGCCATAGAATTGTATAACCTGAAGAATGACCTAAGTGAAAGGAGCAATTTGGTAAAGACTGAACCAAAGAAAAGAGATGAGTTGCTCGATCAACTTATTGATTGGCAAAATGTAATTAATGCACCAATGCCAACTGAGGCAAACCTTGACTATAATGAGAACTAATTACCAATTAGACCGCCTGTTAATTTTACGATCATTCGCCCTTTGGAAGGACAGTATTTAAACAGGCAAGGGAAGATAAAAGCGCTTTGAGGTTTGAGGGGACTATTTCCAGTGGAAGTTATGCCAACATGACATTGTCAAAAGAAAAATCCGCTGAAATTAGAAGTAATTGGGAAACAATTTTTCAACAGCCATTCAAGATTTGCAAAGTGGTCAGTTATGGGATTGATGTGGGAAACTATTTTAGTGGCGTTGTACTGGCAGTTTGCGAAATATTTCCTGGGTCTTTATCAAGTTGTTTTAATAGTTTTTATTATTGTAAATGCCACCATATGAAACCATTATTATTTGTAATCGGAATTGTCTTAAGCATGTCAGCGACCAGTTGCATAAAAACTACTCATGTTAAAGACTTAAAACCAAATATTCTTTTTTTTCTAATTGATGACCAGACGAAAGGTATGACTTCATGTGAAGGTCATCCTATTATACAAACGCCCACAATAGATAAACTGGCACAAAACGGTATTCGTTTTACTAATGCTTTTGTAACGACCTCTATTTGCGCGGCGAGCAGAGCATCGATATTGACAGGATTGTATGAATTCAAGCATAACTTTACTTTTGGAAAGCCAGCTTTAGAAAAGAAATATATTAAGTCCTCATATCCGTATATCTTAAAAGAATCTGGCTATCAAACCGGATTCATAGGTAAACTGGGTGTTAAACTGGAAGAGCAAGATAGTAGTCTGAAGGAAATGTTCGACTTCTGTAAATTATCTCCACGAAGTACGCCTCATTTTGAAGAAATGTCAGATGGTTCTAAGAGACATTCGGCAGAAATCAAAGGAGACCAGGCTATTGAATTTATAAACAGTCAAACCAGTAACCAACCTTTTTGTTTATCGATTAGTTTTAACGCAGTGCATGCAGTAGATGGTAACAAAACTCCTGGAAATGACGGTCATTATCCTTACCCAAATTCAGTAGCCAAACTGTATGAAGATATTGAAGTTCCAAAACCAAAGTTGTCGGATCCGATAATTTTTGACAAACATCCCGATTTTCTAAAAAACTCTATGAATCGTGAGCGCTATTTCTGGCGCTGGGATACAGAAGAGAAGTACCAAATTAACATGCGGGCATATTATCGTATGATTAGTGGATACGATCAGGTCATGGAAAGAGTTATTGCGGCCCTGGAGGATAGAGGTTTTTCAAACAACACGATAATCATTTATTCTGCAGACAATGGATATTATATGGGCAATCGAGGATTTGCCGGTAAGTGGAGCCACTACGAAGAATCCCTGAGGGTGCCCATGATCGTATTTGATCCAAGAAATCCTAGGAATGAAAAGAGTACGGAGAAAATTGCCCTGAATATAGATATTCCGGCAACTATTCTAAATTATGCTGGTCTCTCAATACCCACTAGCTACCAAGGTCAAAGTTTAATACCAATCATTGAAAGTACAGATTCTGAATCCTGGAGAGATTGGTTCTTTTGTGAGCACAGAATGGATAATGCCAGTATCCCTAAATTTGTTGGTATACGTAGTGAGAGATATGTGTATGCCAATTATTATGAGCAAAATCCTCCTTACGAGTTTTTCCATGATTTAAAGGAAGACCCTGATCAGTTAGACAATTTTATGAACCAATCACAATATGCTGAGATGATTTCAGAATTTAGAACCAAAACGGAAAGCATAAAGTAATTTAATACTAAACATTATAGGTATAGGTTTAAAATAATATGGTTAATTTAAAATACACAAATTACTTACTGAATTAAGTCCTGATCAAAATTATAAGATATGAGAATTTTCTTATCTTTTTCTTTGCTGTTTATTTTTGGGATATCCATCCAATCTTGTCAGAAAGTAGACAAACCAAATATTATTTTTATCCTGGCTGATGACCTTGGATGGGCCGACCTTCCATGTTATGGAAATACCTTTAATGAAGCTCCCAATCTAGACCAGTTGGCGGCAGAGGGTATCCGGTTTTCTAACGCTTATGCAGCTTGCCCTGTATGCTCTCCTACCAGAGCCAGTATACAGTCAGGGCAATATCCTGCACGGGTAGGAGTCATCGATTTTATTTCCGGGCATTGGCGTCCTTACGAAGAAGTTGTGGTACCTAAAAACAGGACCCAATACCTTCCCACCGAAATAATAACTATAGCTGAAAAACTTAAGAATGCAGGCTATTCCACAGGCTACTTTGGGAAATGGCATCTGGGATACGATGAAGGACAAATGCCGGCTGACCAGGGATACGATAAATCTCATGTGTATTCAGGGGGAGGATATTATAACCCTAAGTTCAAACCACCTTTAGAACCTGATATAGGAGGTCGTCTCAGCAAAGTATTAACAGATCAGAGCCTTGAGTTTATTGAAGAAAATAAAGACAGCCCATTTTTCCTTTTTTTAGCGCACTATGATGTGCATGTTCAGCTGGATGCTGATAAAGACCTAATTGAAAAGTATTTGCAAAAGGACAAAAAAGACAATTATCCGAGTAATGCTGTCTATGCAGCGATGATAGAACACTTGGACCAAAGTGTTGGCAGGATCATTCAAAAACTCAAAGAAACAGAACTGGACGTTAATACATTGATCGTTTTCTATTCAGACAATGGTGGTCTTATTAGTCGCTTTGATAAAATACCACTATTGGCGCAAAATAGTTTGGGTTTTTATGCAAATAGTCCGATGAAGTATATTGCTTCTTCAAATGCTCCCTTACGCGCAGAGAAAGGTACGGTATACGAAGGAGGAATTAGGGAACCACTTATCGTCCGGTGGCCTGGGAAAATAAAACAAGGTACCATTTGCGATGGACTGGTAACCAGCGTAGATTTTTATCCTACTTTTTTAGAGCTTGCAGGAGTGAATAGACCCAATACTCAAGTGTTAGATGGTCGGTCCATTGTACCTGAGATCTTGAACAAAAAATATGAAGATGATAGGCCAATTTACTGGCACTATCCTGTCTATCATCATGGAGTCCCCATGGGAGCTATCCGAAAAGGAAAATGGAAACTCATTGAAAATTTGGTAAACGGAGAGTTAAACCTTTACAATCTGAATGAAGATATTGGAGAAACTGTCGATTTGAAATCTGATTATCCCGATAAGATGAAAGAACTCCATACATTACTCAGCAACTGGCAGAATGAAGTAGGTGCAGAATTCCCTGTACCCAATCCGGATTTTCAGCCAGACCGCAGAAAAGAATGGGGAAAACATCCCGACAGGAAATAAAAATACTTTGAGAAAGGCTGAATTGATTCTTTAAAAATCTTAAAATATTACTCAATGAATTCTATCCGTAACGGTATCCTTAGGTTAGGTTTATGCTTCCTCCTAGTAAGCTGTGGAAGTACAAAAAATGAAAACGGACTTTTCGAAAAGTTTCAACAACCAGATTCCTATGCCCGGCCTATGGTGCGTTGGTGGTGGAACGGTAACGCTGTAGAAGCTACAGAGATAAAGCGGGAATTGGCTGTATTGAATAAAGCCGGTATTGGTGGCGTGGAAATCAACTCTATCCAAATGCCATCACATGCAAAAAAAACTAACTCCGTACCACTTCAATGGGCCGGGAAAGAATGGTGTGATATGGTCAAGACGGCATCCCTGGAAGCTAAGGAACTTGGGATGGTCGCTGATCTGATCGTTGGTTCAGGTTGGCCGTTTGGTGGAAAGTTCCTGCAAGAAAATGAAACGATTCAGCGGTTAAATATTAAAAGAAAAACTGTCGAAGCAAACTCAATTATAAACATCGATTTGGACAAATACTTATCATCTTCAAGTCCTCATACTCCTGCTTCCAGAAAAATCGAACTGCTTTCAGCGAAACTTATTCCTGTAAATATTAATTCAATTGAAGAAATCATCGATATCACTTCAGAAGTTGAAAATAATACGTTAATTTTTAAAACAGGAGAAAGAGATTATGAGTTAGCAATTGTTTTCAATGAACGTAATTTTAGAAGTGTTTCTGTCGGCTCGCCAGGGGCTGATGGGCCTATTATGGACCATTTCCAGACTGAAGTCGTGCGGAGTTATTTGAATCGTTTGTTAGTTGTTGAAAAAGAA
This sequence comes from Lewinellaceae bacterium, assembly GCA_024639065.1. Classification (GTDB taxonomy): domain Bacteria; phylum Bacteroidota; class Bacteroidia; order Chitinophagales; family Saprospiraceae; genus JAHEJC01. The sequence goes on from JAHEJC010000090.1 coordinate 11,879, forward strand.
ACCGGCTTATCTTTATCTGAGCTTATCAGGGCCTTGTTTTGTGATAGTATTGAGTTAGGGGAGGCTAACTGGACAGATGACATGAAGGAGCTATTTATTTCTAACAACGGTTATGATGTAACACCTTGGTTGCCTTTCATTATACAACCTTTTAGTGAACCGAATAAATATAAAACTTCACCAGAATTATCTAACAAGATAAATCGGGTTCAGTACGATTTTTACAATACGGTCATTAGTGTATTCCTGGAACGATTCACCGCTGAGTTCCAAAGGTTTTGTACTGAAAATGAAGTACTGTGTCGCTATCAGGCTTATGGACATCCTTTCTATATGGGATTATTCCAGGGTAATATTATACCGGATATTCCAGAAAGCAACAATTGGATTTATTCTCGAGGGCGTAATGAAGCAGATAGCCAGGCCTATACCTGGGTACAAAATCATGGTTATATGCTATGGAATAAAGCGGCCTCATCTGCTGCAAACATTACAGGTAAGACGATTACCAGCTGTGAAGCAATGACCAATACCAGCGGTGTTTTCCGCACATCGCTGGAGACGATAAAACAATCAGATGACATGAACTTTATTACTGGGATAAACCATTCAGTCTTGCATGGCTTTAACTATTCGCCTCCGGAGGCTGGATTCCCGGGCTGGATACGTTTTGGGGCTTATTTCAGTGAACATAATACTTGGTGGAAATATTTTAAACACTGGGCTAATTATAATGCAAGACTTTCCGCTGTTTTTCAAAATTCAAAAGCGGAATCCGAAATTGCGGTGTTGGGTAGACTTCGTGATTTGTGGGGGGAAGTAGGGCTAAACCGTACTTTTCTAAATGATAAACCATGGTATTACGCTCGCCTTTGGGAGCCGATCAGTAACTTGGGTGCCTCTTGTGACTATATTCATCAGCCGGTTTTAGAAACAGCAGAAATAGAAGGAAAAAATTTACTCTGCGGAGAAATGAGTTATAAAACAATTTGGTTAACAAATGTTGAATCACTAACGCCAGCTGCCGCTCAAAAACTTCAGGATTTTGCTGATGCCGGTGGTAGTGTGGTATTTATTGGAGAAAGCCCTCGTCGTTCTCTATCTTTTAAGGATGCTGAAAAAAATGACAGACTTGTGCAGGAAGCTGTGCAGCGCATGCTTAAAAAAAAGAATGTACTTGTAATTCCTGCACCAGAGGAATCTGGTGATTTTATTCAATGGACCAATGATCTACTTAACAAAATAAGTATAGATTCACCAATAAGGATAAGTGACCCGATCAGTTATCTATACACGCTGAAAAAAACTGCTGACGAAAAGGATGTATATTTCTTTGTGAACGCTCATCGCAAAAAGTCCGTGGACGTTGAAGTAATCTTAAGAACTGGAAATAAATTTCCTAATATCTGGATGCCTAAAACCGGAGAAAGATTTGCCTATCCAGTCAGCCAAAATAACAAATTGCACCTCAGCTTAGATGCTTTGGAGTCAGTATTGATCATTTTTGAACCGGTTAATTTGGATTTGCCAACATACACTTTAAAATCACCAGTGAAAAAGTTCAGCAAACTCAGTGCCGCCTGGGATGTGAATTTTGAGCATGTCAATGGAACTACGTTTAACAGAAAAATGGACCACCTCATTGACTTTAAAGATGCTGAAGATGAAGCCATCCTGACTTTTGCCGGGACGGTAGTCTATACGACCAAATTTGAAAACCCGGACCATATTAAATCAATTCGACTAAGTAATACCAACGAAGCTGTTACAGAACTTTTTGTAAATGGAAAATATGCCGGAATGAAATGGTATGGACGACATCAGTATGATGTGGGCAAACTACTAAAGGCAGATACAAACGAAATTAAAATAGTACTGACAACGACTTTGGCCAATTACTGCAGGAGTCTGAAGAATAATCCAGCAGCTCAGGCCTGGGCTGGAAGGTACAAAGATCCTTTTTCAAGTGGATTGATGGAAGTAGAGCTTGGTGATTAAGTTTAAACGATAAATATTTAATAATGAAATTATATGTATTGTTCTTCTTCTCAGCAATATTTTTTGCATCGTGTAGTGGTGTTAAAAAAGAAACGCCACCGAATGTACTGTTCATATTAGTGGACCAGTGGCGAGGATCGGCCTTGGGATATGCTGGAGATCCCAATGTAAAAACCCCTCATTTAGATGCATTTGCTAATGAAGCCGTTAATTTTAGCAATGCGGTATCGGTATGTCCGGTCTGCACTCCTTTCCGGGCAGCCTTAATGACCGGCAGGTATCCTACATCGACAGGAATGTTTTTAAACGATGCTTATTTACCTGAAGAAGAATTGTGTCTGGCTGAGGTTTTTAAAGCCAATGGTTATAATACAGGATACATTGGAAAATGGCATTTGGACGGTCATGGACGTCATGATTATACTCCAGCTGAGCGGCGACAAGGGTTTGATTTCTGGATGGCATTGGAGTGTTCTCATGAATACAACAATATGCGCTACTACGACAATGAATCTTCGGAAATGAAAATATGGGAAGGGTATTCTCCATTTGCCTTGTCAAAAGCATCCCAGGATTATATCGACAAGCAACGAGATAGCGACCAACCCTTTTTCCTCTTCCTTTCGCTGGCAACTCCCCATTTTCCGCATGCGTCAGCTCCAGAAGAATACAAGGCTGTTTATTCATTGGATAAAATACAACTGAATCCTAATGTGCCAGAAGAAGTTCATGATCTGGTCAAAACTGAGCTTATAGGTTATTACGCTCATTGCACAGCCACCGATAAAGCCATAGGTGATCTGTTGAATAAGTTAAAAGTACACAATCTGATGGAAAATACGATCGTGGTTTTCACCTCTGATCACGGTGAAGTTATGGGAGCCCAAGGAATTCGTGTAAAACAAAAACAGGTTCCATTTATAGAAGCTGCAGGTGTTCCGTTTTTGATTCATACACCAGAGAATAGTATACCTGCCAGGAAAATAGAAATGCCCATCAATACGCCTGATATTTCAACAACCATACTTTCTCTGGCCGGAATAGAAGTGCCCGAGAGTTTTGAAGGCGAGGATTTCTCTAATGTAGTTAAAGGAGGTAAGTATGATTCTACACAGGTAGCTCTTTATATGTCTGTTTCACCTTTTGCAAGTATTCAAGCTGAATTCAAAAGAGCTTATAGGGCCATAAAAACAGATCACTATTCCTATGTTAAAGATAATAACGGTCCATGGCTTCTATTTAATGATCTGAAGGATCCTTTTCAAATGAATAATCTAATTGGAAATACAACCTATGCGACGATTCAGAAAGAATTAGAAATGCAATTAACGAATGAGCTGGAAAGCATAGAAGATGATTTTAGACCAGCTCAATACTATCTAGAAGAATGGGGATACAAAGTGGTAGAGAATGGCCATATTCCATATAAAATGCATGACCAAGAAGAGGTACAAAGTCCGATTAGAAAAAATAAAATGAAATGATGTTGATGCTGGTTCGTGGGTGATTATGGACCTACTCTACTACGTAAACTGATGTGATGAATCTGAACAAGACTAAAAGATGAATCAACTTTTCAAAGCAATAACCATTCTGATTGTCTTATTTAACTGTTCCTGCAAACAAAACATAGAAAAAGGTAAAGATCTTCTTTTATGGTGTGATAAACCTGCTACCGACTGGATGAAAGAGGCTCTTCCAATTGGTTATATAGGAGGGCTTGAAAATTATTTTCAACCAAATGTCACGTCCAGCTTTTCTAGTGATTCATGGAACATAACGGCAGGGGATACCTTGAGGTTTTTGGACATTCCCGAGCGACCAGCAGAGGCTGTTGGAGGATCCGTACTCGTTAAACAACATACGGGATTAAGCAGAGCGGATAGGGAAAAAGCCGTTTTTGGTGAAATACTATCAGGAAATGTACCCGCTTTCACTCGCAGATTAAGGCCAGTGAAAATCATAGAAACCGTTGATGCGAAAAGCTATGAAATCATATTTTATATAACTGCGGATTACCTCGCGATTGGATCCGACCTGGATTATTTATACATACCCATGACCCCGTCTATGGGCCAATACCTGGCTGATCAATTGCATTGTTCATTCCCAACAAAAAAAATAGTCGATCTTATTTATACCTACGCGGAAATTAAGCTAGCACCTCAACCCATACCTCCATCGGATAGCATGACCTCTGTTCCGGTGTTTAGACAGCATAGCGATTCAATTAAACAACAAATTTTTGACTTGGGTATTGACAGATCAGTTGATCAGTTGATTGCCGGACACAAAAAAGATATCATCATCTCTAATAAAATTTATCAGGCGAATGACAGTTCTGGACGAGTAGTAATTTATGGGTGGCATTTAAGCGAAAAGCACCCCATTCAACCGGTTTATAATGGTCACATTGCATCGTACGCAGATTATTCTCATGGTGTGCGATTAATGGCTAAACAAGTTTTCATCAACGGAGCCTCAATGCAAATTGATGATGTATTGCGAGATCCCAAGCTGTCAATTTTATTTAGTCATGAAGGGGTTATTAGTAAACCATACTATCCAAGCAAATAGACTTTGTTCTCAAGTAGCAAACAGTTTTAAACCTCTAGTCAATTAATTGCGAATCAAATATGGACTTATACCGCTGAGTAGCTGTCTTGGGTCAATTTGCACCTCTTAATCCCAGTGTGCCTGAATCACCTGTTCGATCTCCGGGAACTGAGAGTCATCCTCTTTAACTTTGGCTCGAAGGGTTTTGAGTCGGACTTTCAAATCCTTGATTATCGCGGTATATTTTCCATCTTCATAAAGATTGTTCATCTCATGAGGATCATTAATCAAATCATAAAATTCCCAAGCAGGTGGCGTTATAAAATTGGACATAGAGGCTGGATTATGTGCCCATGCCTGGGCATTGGTGTTTCGCTCTTTATAATCGCGACCATAAAAGAAAATGAGCTTATAATCTTTGGTCCGGATGCCAAAGTGTGCTGGATTATTGTGCTGATGCGCCATATGCATCCAGTATCGGTAATAAGTTTCCTGTTGCCAGCCAGCTGGTTCCATGCCCGTTTCCAATATTTTCTTAAAGCTGCTGCCTTGCATATAGGCCGGCGTTTTGCCCCCTGCCATCTCGATAAGTGTGGGAGCAAAATCCGTGTTGTTAACAATGGCATCGGTGCGACTTCCGGCTTGGATCTTTTCAGGATATCTGACCAAGAAGGGCATTCTCATCGACTCTTCGTACATCCATCGCTTATCTATATAATCATGTTCACCTAACATGAAACCCTGATCACCTGTATAAACGATGAAAGTATTATCCAGGATACCTTCTTCTTCGAGATAGTCAAATAAACGTTTGACATTGTCATCGACCCCTTTTACACATCTCAGGTATCGTTTCAAGTATTCCTGATAAGCCAATCTTTTATATTCAGGATCAGGTATGTTGGGATCGATTTCCATATGCATACCCATGTTTCGAATGATGTTTCTATGCCCTATGGAAGAACCAATGGTATCCATCAATGAGTTGTTGATGCCCCGGGTGCCCACTGAGCCATTGTTTTCATTATCCCACAAACTAGCCGGCTCTGGTATGTCCACATCAGCCAGGTATTCTTTATACCTGGGTGCAAATTCAAAGAAATCATGGGGTGCTTTGAAATGGTGCATTAAGAAAAATGGTTTGGTCTTATCTCGTTGGTTTTTGAGCCAGTCAAGCGATAGGTCTGTGATTACATCAGATGAGTGTCCTTCATATTGAGTGGCGCTTACTGTCCTGGTTAAGCCCTCTGCAAATTTAAATTCTTTTTTCTCACCACCTCCTTTGGCGTAAAGAGTTGGGTTAAAATAATCTCCTTGCCCGGGGAGTACATTGTAGTAGTCAAAAGCATCCGGCGCGTATTTCAAATGCCACTTGCCGATCATGGCGGTTTGATAACCACGTTTTTTCATCTCGATAGCCAGGTATTGATTTTCAGGCTTCAGTTTGCCGCTTAAGTCGACCACACCATTAATCTGACCATATTGACCGGTCATTATGCTTGCTCTGGAAGGAGTGCAGATGGAGTTAGTACAAAAAGCATTGGTAAACAATATTCCTTCCCTGGCCAACCGGTCGATGGTAGGCGTTGGGTTCAGGCTGGCCAGTCGACTGCCATAGGCACCTATACCCTGGGTGGTGTGATCATCCGACATAATGAAAATGATGTTGGGTCGAAGTGCTTCCTTTGGTTGACAAGCGCATAACCCCATCATAGCTAGAAGAACAATAGTAAGTGACTTGATAGCCTTTTGAATCATAATAAGATAGGAGATAAATTGAAAAATTACTCGTCGTTTAAATGTACAAATTTTTATTTACCCCTTGCATGGATAGGGAATCCTATTCGTTGACTATACAGTTACCTGACGGATAAAAAAAGCTTATCAAAGATAAATTTCTCGAAACAAGAAAACCGTATTGATGAACAGAAACATGCTGACGATCGTTTAAAGACATATGGAACGGAAATCCATAAGTGAAAAAGCTATTATTAACTAATTATGACAAATTCAAACCATCTTTTTGAAAATTCTTGGGGAAATCAAATCCGAGCTGTATCCTATTCAAAGCTGGAATTCCCCAACACTTACTACCTTGCATATCGTGATCTTCCTAAGATTATTTCATCACATGTAAATGGAAATTTGGCCATTGACTTTGGATGCGGAGCGGGAAGATCAACCAGGTTTCTTAAAAACTTGGGATTCCAGGTAGTCGGAATAGACATCGCTACAGAAATGCTCGAGATTGCATCAAAACTTGATCCATCTGGTGATTACCAATTGGTTTCAAACGGGGACTATGCTCATCTTGGAATAGGTAAATACGACTTGGTACAATCCATTTTTACTTTTGATAATATTCCTGGTTGGGATAATAGAGCGAACATCCTGGTTGGGCTGCGAGACTTACTTAAATCGACCGGTAAACTAATTTGTCTGGGTTCAACACCGGAATTATATACTCATGAATGGGCATCGTTCTCAACCAAAGATTTTCCAGCCAATTGGCAAGCAAAAACAGGGGATATTGTTCGTGATATCATGCTGGATGTCGAGGATAAAAGACCAGTGGAAGATATCTTTTGGACCGTTGATGATTACCATATATTATTCGAGAAAGCTGGACTTTCAGTGGAGTCCATTTATAAACCTTTGGGGAAAAAGGACGAACCTT
>JAHEJC010000091.1 GCA_024639065.1 Lewinellaceae bacterium
ATGTTCAGTTCAGGCAAGGGTGCCATTCACATGGAAGAAACCGGCAAGAAGATGTACGATGAAGGAGGAAGATATCATGGTTTTCAAATTTGGTTAAATATGCCTGCTAAATTTAAGTTTATTGATCCCAGTACTTCTGTTCATACGGAAGATGCCATGGGTATAATAACTAAAGATAAATATTCCATCAAGGTTATCTTAGGTGAGTTGTTTGGGGTAAAGTCAAAAGTAGAATTGTTATCGCCTGCATTTTATTATCATGTGAAGTTAAATGAAGATGGAAGACTGGACATCCCTACAGAGGCCACGCACAATGCTTTTGTTTATGTGGTAAACGGATCCATTGAACTGGAAGGCCGAAAAGAGGCCCGTGCAAACCAGATTGTATTACTTGAAAGAGGAGAGCCCCTGATTAATTTGTACAGCCATAAAGGTGCCGAGTTATTAGTGTTGGGAGGCCAACCATTGGATGAGGTCGTTTTCTCTTACGGACCATTTGTGATGAATAATGAAGACCAAATACGAGCATGTATTCAAAATTATCGAGCAGGGAAAATGGGCAATCCCGATTTAGTCAACTGATCTTGTTTTGAACATGCACGAATATTCTCAGCTTACAAATAACTACTAAAATTCCCGGATTTGTATGTTCCTAAAATGTACGGTATTGCCATGTTCCTGTAACAAAATGTAACCGGACTCGTGCTGTCCGAAATTTGGCCAAACCGAATATTTACTTTTTTCGACCAATGCCTTAAATATCTGACTGTGACGATTAAATTCAACTACTTTGATATTGTTGAGCCAATGTTCTACATGACCACCTTTAACCACAATTCGGGCTTGGGACCATTGATGTGCGAAATACCTTTTTTCCGTTCTGCCCTGTTCAGATAAATTGTCAGCACGGATAAGATCATACAGAGAAGCTAAGGTGCGATTTCCGTTGACACCTTCTTTAGCGTCCGCATGTTTAACATCGTCCAATAATTGGAACTCCAATCCAATGGCCGATCCTTCACCTTTATTCAAGGTAGGATCAACAAAATATTTAATCCCGCTGTTAGCCCCTTCGGTCAATTTGAATTCCAAAATGAGTTCGAAATTGCTGTATAAGTCCTTGGTTATTATATCACCTCCTCCACGGGATTCACCACCTCCAGTTTCCAGTACAGTCAAAACACCATCATTCACCACCCAACCTTCTCTAGGGAAGTGATCTAGTTTAGCGCCAATCCAGCCATCCACAGAAGCTCCATCCCAAAGCAAGCGCCATCCTTTGCGTTTTTGATGCGGTGTGAGTTTATTAATCAAATAGCTTATTTCCGGAACCGCATCAGGCATTGGGGTTATATCTTCGAGACCTGGATTTTCCAGGATACGAATGTTCTTCCAAATTATTTTTTTTCCTGCCATGGATTCATTGCCTATGGAATGAACTTGTAGGGCTATAAATCCGGAAGCGTCCATTTCATCAACCAGTCTTGAGCAAGGAATTCCATTAATCCAGGTATTCATCATGGGACCATACGCCTCTAATCGGATTTTATTCCATTGCCCATTCTTAAAAGCATCTCCACCTGCTTTATTTCGGGTGAGTGGGTACAACCATCCACGCCGGGATTCGTCATAAATTCCACCGGACCATTTTCGATCACTAGGATCTAACTCAAATTGATATCCATGGACTCTGCCTTTTTTATAGTCCTCCTTACTATGACTGCGAAATTGGATGCCTGAGTTGATGGAAGGATCCACCCAAACTTCACATTCAAATATAAAATCGGCATATTCCTTGTTGGTAGTTAAAAAACTATTCGGTGTATTGGGGGTGGTGATTCCTACGATCGAATTGTCAACAATTTCATAAGAGGCCTTGCCATTTAGTTGGGTCCAACCGCTTAAATCATTTCCATTGAATAAATCTTTCCACCCTGATGATTGACTTAGTAATGGCACAACCAGTAGTGTAGCGAATGCTATAGAATATATCTGCTTTATCATATTGTAAAATTGGATTATTTGCGAGCGATAAAGATAAGGTGATTTTGCATTATTAGGTATAGCTAGAATCAATATCTTATTAGAATAATTTAATTATAAATTGAAAAAAAATTGAGGCTGCCCTAAAGCAGCCTCTGGAATAAACTATATTTTTCGAATATCTTATTTGCTGATCACAATTCGCTTAGTAATCCAGTTTTGATTTTGTTTAATTTTAATAAAATAGAAACCAGGGTTGAGATGATTCATATTTATAGTAAAATAAGTTTGACCAAGTTTATCAAGACTTAAAACAACATTTCCTAGTGGATCAAATATTTCCACGATTTCATCAAGGGGAAGTTGGGTTTTTATAGCCCAAGAGATTATATCTATCAGTGCGAATTATTATCTCTGTTTACTTTGACTTGGTAAAGTCTTTTGTGTATGAATCTATTAATCCATTTTAACCAAGGCCGCGGCTACTGCAGTCGTTTGAGAAAGAATAAGATTATTCAATAACTAATTGTATGTATAATGTAGCGATAACATCAATTTGGGTCAATTATGAATAATTATGTAATTTGTACAATCAATTAATTACTATGCGTCTAATCTTTACATTGTGTATTGTTTTCACTTGGAACTTACTGACTTCGCAAGTGAGCATGTCCACCGAAGAGATGTACGCACCGGATCGGGTGATCATTAAACTAAAGTCCAATTATTTAAGAGCGCAAAACCTGTTAATAAACAAACTTACTTCTTTGCTCCCCATTTCTAATGGAATCGCTTCATCAAAGAATATCAAATCAAAAAAATCAAATCTAGATGCTTTTCAGATAATAAATTTTAAAGAGCAGATTGATGTAAAATGGATAGTTAACCAACTTAATCAATTGGACTATATCGAGTATGCCGAACCTGACTATATAGGATATGCAGGAGGTGCTATGATGGAAACAACTCCTAATGATGAATTCTTTTCCAGGCAATGGAGTTTGAATAACGAGGGTAATTTTGATTTATCTTTTGCAACCCACGATGCCGATATCGATATGATCGAAGCCTGGGAAATCGAACAGGGTGACTCATCTATTGTGGTAGCCTTTTTAGATTCAGGCTTAAAATTGGATCATCCTGAATTTGATAATCGCATTTGGACCAATTACTCGGAAGTGCCTAGTAATTTTATTGATGAAGATGAAAACGGATATGAGGATGATCGCCTAGGGTGGGACTTTGTTAATGAAGATGATGATCCGAGTGATGATCACGGTCATGGCACCAATGTCATTAGTATTTTTGGGGCTAATGCATATAATTTAACTGGCTTTGCGGGGATTGATTGGAATAGTAAAATTATGGTTCTAAAAGTCATTAATGAACGGAGTCAAGGGTTATATTCACATTGGGCTGAAGCCTTGTATTACGCAGTTGATCATGGAGCGGATATGGTTAATATGTCGTTGGGCGGAGCAAATTTCTCCAGGTCTCTACAAGATGCTATACGCTATGCGAATGAAGCTGGTTGTACGCTGCTAGCGTGTTCAATGAACACGAATTCAGATTGGGTCTTTTATCCCGCGGGTTATCCAGAAGTCATCGCGGTAGGATCAACCAATTCGGATGATGAGCGCACCGAGCCCTTCTTTTGGGATCGATACAGTGGCTCAAATTATGGGGATCATCTGGATGTAGTTGCGCCCGGTCATTATATCTTCGGAAATTCGCACCGCAGCAATACTAATTTTGAAAGCTATTGGGGTGGCACTTCACAAGCGGTTCCTCATGTTACGGGTGTATGTGCTCTTTTATTAGCCCAAGATAGCAGTCGGTCACCAGAAGATCTTCGATTAATCATTCGGGAATCAGCCGATGATTTGGTCGGCAGTGCTACGGAGGATAAATCTGGCTTTGATGTTTACTTTGGATTTGGTCGATTAAATGCTTTCAATGCACTATCCCAAAATACAACCAGCAATGAGAAAGTAAAATTGCGAGAAAATGTTAAAATCTTTCCTAACCCAGTCTCTGCCAATGAAGAGGTACTTAATATTGAATTTGGTTCGGAATTCATTTTTCAGCCAGACGTGAATTTCAAATTAACCAATGTGTATGGTGCTGTGGTACAAAAAGGAAGTTTGCAGCATGAACATAGCAAGCTTCGCATTCCTACTGAACATTTATGGCCTGGCGTGTACCTTTTAACGATTGATCAAAACAATCAACTAATTTATTCACAAAAAATCTTTACATTTTAATTAAGAATCCTTGTTATTCAAAACCGGCTTGTATGGTTCCAGATCGGTGGCCAATTGAGTTAAAGTTCCCAACAAATATTCAAAATGTTCTGGTTGGGTAAAAGGGTTCATAATGGTACACCTAAGAAAGACTTTCCCTTTTAAGGTTGTCTGAACAATATAAAATTTACCAGATTCAATGAGCTGTTGCCTTAAACGAGTATTTATAGTATTCATTGAGGACTCTGTAGTTTGGATCCAACGGAAACATATGATATTACACTGAGGTTGCATAGCTAGTTCAAATCTGGGATGTTGATTAATGATGGAGGCAAATTTCTGACCCAGATCGATAAGTGTAGTCACAAAATCATCAAATAGAGCGTTACCATATTTAGCCCACATCGGCAATACTTTAAAACTCATCATAAACTTAGTACACTCAAAAGTTCGCTTGGCTAGGTTATGCCACTCTTCATTTTCATTGGACCAGAGGTAATCAGCTTCATGCTGATAGGTACGATAGGAGTCTTTACCATTTTTAAATATGATTGCCGTGCAAATAGACGGGGTCATCAGCATCTTGTGAAAATCGACAATAAATGAGTCGGCCTTTTCAATTCCGGATACTAAATGCTTGTATTTATTTGAAAAAACCAAGGATCCTCCGTGAGCACCATCCACATGAAACCATAGACTTTTTTCTTTGCAAAAGAGATTGATCTGCTCTAAATCATCAAAAGATCCAGTGGCCGTGGAGCATGCATTGCCAACGATTGCAATCGGATTGATCCCCAACTCTTTTGCCAGATAATAATTTGCTTCCAATAGACGAGTGTTCATGGCGTAATTCGCGTCAACCGGAATTTTGATAACCTCTAAATCCAATATCATGGCTGCTTTAGAAATACTATAATGAGCCATCTCGGAAATCATTATTCCAGCTCTTTGGACCTGACGCTTATATTTTGATCGGGCACACAAAAGGGCGGTGAGGTTGGCTAGTGAACCGCCTGAAGTAAGAAAACCTGACGCTTCATTGTAATAACCAACTGTATCAATAAGTTTGTCGATTACAATGCCTTCCCAAGCCGTGGACACAACACCCATTTCGTATACACCCATACCGTTATTCAGGAAATCCGCAACGAATCCTCCAAGAGCTGCTAAGGGCGCAGCTGGACTTATTTGATGACCGATATAGTGGGGATGATGCAGATTGATGGATCGATTGATGCTTTCATCCATGAGTTGTTCAAAAACAATCGGCTTCGAAAAATACGCCTCCCAGTATGCTTTCTCCTGATTAGCATCTTGGTAGTGGTAATTTAGGGATCCATTCGACGATCTCAAATGGTCTGCAAGTTTCTTGACTACCTGGATACCAATTTGCTGAAATTCCTCCGCATCATAAACAGTCTTTAACAAATCGGTCATTTCCTTTTGTTTTGGGTTCGGTTCTTTAATAATTGTTCTATTCTTTCTTTGGGTAATGACTCTACAACCACCCCATTAGAGCGCATGGTCTCTGCCGCAAACAGGGAATTTATAATGGCTTCTTCCGTTGCTTCAATAACAGCCATAAACAAGGGTGACATATGCTCATTGTGAATTAATGGCACCGACATGGTTTGATTCGGTCGATGATAAGGTACCCTTACATCCGGATGTGAAGAAAATGCGATCACATAATCTCCACTTCCATTACTCATTATGCCACCTGTTTTAGCCATGCCCAGAATAGCTCGCTTTGCTAAGCGCTTTAGGTTTCGGGTATCTAGTGGTGCATCGGTTGCGACGACAATCATACACGATCCATCTCCTTTTTCTATAGTGGTTTTGAAAGGATATCTTCCTAGTAGTTCGCCAACTTTAATCCCATCAATAATGAGGGTGCCACCAAAATTCGTTTGTGCCAGAACACCTACATGGTAATTTCCCAATGACTTTGGCAATTTTCGGGAAGAAGTACCAATGCCTCCTTTGTACCCAAAGCAAACCGTGCCGGTTCCAGCACCCACATTACCCTCTGCAACATTACCAGATCTCGCGGTAAGAATGGCCTCACGCGTTTGAGATGGTTGGATTACTTTTTTTCGAATATTATTCAGGTAACCGTCATTGGTTTCTCCCACAATAGGATTTACAGAACGAACCTTTTCATTTCCTTCCAGATCCAACATATAATCGGCCAATGCGTCTGACACTTGCGGTACACTAAGGGTGTTGGTAAGCAGAATCGGTGTTTCGATATTGCCTAATTCTTCCACCTGGGAAATGCCGATGAGCTTACCAAACCCATTTCCTATATATATGGCTGCCGGAACTTTCGACTGAAATACGTTTTCTCCATGAGGAAGAATCGCCGTTACGCCGGTCCTTACATCCTCATTTTCAACGATCGTAGTGTGTCCGACAGAAACACCTGGTACATCGGTAATCGCATTGTATTTGCCAGGTTGCATTACGCCAAACGAACAACCAAAATCTCGTGCTCGCTTTGGCTCATTCTGAGCATGAATATTCAAATAACTGCAAAATAAAATAATCCAGCTAATGATAGAAAATAGTTTTGACTTCATGGTTTGAGCTAATGGTTGAATCAAAAGTAATTATTTGCTTACACTCCCTTTTGAATTAACGAGTAGTTTTGTGTATTTTTCACCTAACGTATAGTATTATTAATCTTTTGCTTTCCCTTTAGGTATTGATGGGGAGAAATACAGGTCTGATTATAATTGAAGTACTTCAGAAATATAAATGAGTGGATCGGTGTTCAAGTATCTTGGCTCACCACCGCTTTAGTTATCTTGATATGTTACGACGTAATGATGCGCTATTTATTCTCAAATAGTGCAGCATGGGTGGGTGAGTTGGAATGGCATTTATTTGCCATCATATTTCTGTTAGGTGCAGGCTATACTTTTAAACACGATCAACATGTTCGAGTAGATCTGTTTTATCAGAAATATTCTAAAAAAAGAAAGGCTTGGGTCGACCTTATTGGCACTTTAATTTTTCTGATTCCGTGGTGTGTCATGATTACCCTTACCTCCTTTCGATATACAAGAACCTCTTTTGAATATTTAGAACGCAGCCAAGATCCTGGTGGCCTTCCAGCCAGATATATAATTAAAGGAATGATGACTCTAGGATTTATTCTACTGTTATGGCAAGCGATACAATACTTGATTGAACAAATAAAAACTTTGAGGTCGAAGGAGATCAGTGATTAAAATGGAGGTGATTGCACTCATATTGTTTTTAGTAATTTTTATCCTTATCCTATTTGGATATCCAGTTGCTTTTACGCTCGGAGGGGTGTCAATAATATTCGGACTGCTTACATTGGGGCCGGATTTTCTATATTTTCTTCCTTCACGAATTATGGGTGTTATGAGTAACAGTGTATTGCTGGCAGTTCCACTCTTCGTCTATATGGGGATCATGCTTGAAAAATCTGGACTTGCCGAAAGTTTATTAGAAACCATGGCCATGTTATTTGGACGCTTAAAGGGTGGTTTAGCCATATCCGTAGTTATAGTGGGTGCATTACTAGCAGCTTCAACGGGGATTGTAGGAGCAACCGTAATTACTATGGGTTTAATCAGTTTACCTACGATGCTAAAACGGAATTATTCAGCAGAATTGGCTACCGGTACCATTGCCTCATCGGGAACCTTAGGCCAGATCATACCACCTTCTGTAGTATTGGTCCTTCTTGGCAGTGTATTGAACGTTTCGGTTGGGGATTTATTTACCGCTGCATTGGTACCTGGAGTTTTGCTCGTAGGATTGTACATGGCTTATATTTTAATCTATGCTCGCATAAATCCTGATCAAGCACCGCCAATTCCTGCGAGTGAAATTGCTGCCTTTAAATCTGAAAATTTTCTGGCAAAGACCATTAAGGCTTTTGTGCTTCCTTTATTGCTTATTATCACGGTTTTAGGATCTATTTTTGCTGGAATTGCTTCTCCTACTGAAGCAGCTGCGGTGGGTGCACTGGGTGCTACCATTTTGACTTTAGTTCAAAAGAAATTTAGTATAACAGTACTTAAAGAAGTCATGCAAGGCACAACGCATCTTACCAGCATGGTGTTCTTAATCTTGCTAGGAGCAACCACATTTTCATTAGTCTTTAGAGGCCTCGGAGGAGACCGCTATTTAACCGATTTAATTATTCAAGCAGATATGAGCCCGCATATGTTTTTGGCCATTGTAATGTTCGCAGTATTTATCGCTGGATTTTTCATAGATTTTATTGAAATAATATTTATTATCGTTCCGGTTGTAGCACCCATATTCGTAAGCTTGGATGTCAATTTGATATGGATTGGTGTTTTACTAGCCCTTAACCTCCAAACGTCTTTCCTAACACCTCCTTTTGGATTTTCGTTGTTTTACCTCAAAGGGGTAGCACCAAGCAGTGTAACTACGGCCCAATTGTATCGAGGTATCATTCCTTTTGTAATTATTCAAATGGTATTTTTATTCCTGGTTATTTTCTTTCCTCAAATTGTCTTGTTTCTACTTAGTGACTAAAAGATTTTAGCATGGATTCGATCTTCTCACCGAATGATTATTTTACAGCATTTGGAGTCCATCATATCATTGCGATTATTGGATTGTAGCTGGCTGCACAATTTTATCTGAGCTAAAAAATAACTGAACGGAGCGGAGGAAGCATAATTGGGGGATCGGTTTGGCTATGCTGCTGGTATTTTTGCGCATTGATTTTACTAGTTTGGGAGAGCGACCCAAAATTAAAACTGATCTTCCGTTTCATTTGCGCAGAATTTTACCTTTTCTCGTTCTACCCATGTTGGTCTATCGAAGCAGGAAATTATCTCGCTTGTCTAAATTGGCGAATTTAAAAATAGAATTCACCCGGAAGTCTGGTAATAAAGTTAATTTCGAAACCTGCTTTGATTTAGATTGGATCGTTATCTAGAGCTTGATAACATAAGGCAAATTGTCTTAATAGCCAGTCTCCCACTTTATTGCACCAACACCAACAGTCGAAAATAGCATGCCTAAAACCTTCAAAAATATCTAATTGATTATTAGTGATGATTTTGCGAATTGTGCACGGGTTTTTATGGAAATGATATCATTAAGACTCCCAGCCTGGATCAACTTGCATATGAAGGAGTAAGATTTGAAAGTGCCTATGCAAATTCTCCAATGGATAATTGTAAATACATCTTTTCTGCTGGGGATCGAGATCTAGGTTTAGGACATGCTACTGGACGGGGGTCTAGTGGAATAACGCATCGACTCTATTACTTGAAAGGACCCGCTGGAAGAAAGCAACATAGCAATGTCCTATCCGGAACAAGTGAAACTACTTCAAGAAAAAATGTTAGAACAGTTTCGAAAAACTCACCCTAAACGTCTTTTGGTAGCTAAAGACATACCAATTATTGAACAACTTAAGTCAGTTATGTCAAGCTGTGGAAGAAAATATTGATTACGCAACTAACTAATGATTGCTACCAGTGGCTAAAACTTTGGCTCTGGTAGTAGTTTCCAATTGGATAAAAGTAAAACGATTGTAAAGTCAGCTTAGGGGACTTTTGGCCCTGCACTAATAATATCCGGATTTACTTTTTCTTCAAACTTTTTGAAATTATTTTGGAAAAGCGTGACCAATTTGTCCATGGTATCTTCGAATGCTTTTTTATCGGCCCACGTATTTACTGGGTTTAAGACTTCTGAAGGTACATCCGGACAGCTTATAGGTATTGATAGTTTAAATTTTGGTTCCGTTTTCCATTCAGTATTATCGAATGCACCACTGTGAATGGCGTCAATGATAGCCCTAGTATATTTTAATTTAAAGCGAGAGCCTGTGCCATAAGCACCACCTGTCCATCCGGTGTTTACTAACCATGCTGTAGCACCATGTTTTTTGATTTTCTCTGCCAGCAATTCTGCGTACCGATTTGGATGATGCATCATAAATGCAGCTCCAAAGCAAGCCGAAAAAGTAGCTTGTGGCTCTTTTACACCCATTTCAGTTCCAGCCACTTTAGCCGTATATCCGCTAATGAAATGGTAACTTGCTTGTTCCGGGGTAAGTTTACTTACTGGGGGTAAAACGCCAAACGCATCACAAGTCAAGAAAATAATGTTTTTCGGATGTCCACTGATACAAGGCATTTGTATATTATCAATAAAATTAATCGGATAAGATGCCCTGGTATTTTGGGTAATCGAGGTATCGTGGTAGTCCACTGCTCGTGTTTTAGGATTATAAACCAAATTCTCCAAAACGGTCCCAAAACGAATGGCTCTATAAATATCCGGTTCATTTTCCTCGCTGAGATCTATAGCCTTGGCATAACAACCACCTTCAATATTAAAAATACCGTCATCCGTCCAGCAATGCTCATCATCGCCGATTAATTTGCGCTTGGGATCAGCACTTAAGGTAGTTTTACCCGTACCTGATAAACCAAATAAAACGGTCGTATCACCTTTTTCTCCAACATTAGCAGAGCAATGCATGGAAAGAACATCTTGCATTGGCATGAGATAATTCATTACTGAGAATATACCTTTTTTCATTTCGCCAGCATATTCAGTACCCAGAATAACTATTTCTTGTCGTTCAATATGAACATCTACACTGGTAGTAGAAGTTAAAGTTGAAGTATACCGATTGGCCGGAAAACTACCTCCATTGAAGATCACATAATCTGGTTCTCCAAAAGAGGCGAGCTCTTCCTCGCTAGGCATAATCAACATATTTTGCATAAAAAGTGCATGATACGCTCTTGTACAAATAACCCGTACTTTTAGTCGATACGCAGGATCCCAGCCTGCAAAGGCATCCACTACAAAGACCCGATCCCGGCTATTGATATAATCAATGGCCCTTTCCCGATTTATCATGAAGGTGTGTTCATCCAATTCTATATTTATATCTCCCCAATCTATGTGATTCATGGAAGGTTCATTTTTAATAATCCTTCGATCCTTAGGCGTTCTTCCTGTCTTTGCACCAGAATAAACCAGTAGTGCGCCTTTATTAGATATTGCGGTTCCTTTTTCGAGCCGAAGTGCAATTTCATATAATTCGGGTACACTCAGATTGCGGTGTACATCCTGCGTATTAATTTCGTATCGTTTTAAATTGAAATTCATAAATTAAAAATTTATTTAACTAAAAAATAAGTAATGTATCGCGATTATTGTTCTGAAATGCGCTCAAAAGAATTTTCAAAATCATAAAAAGGTTATGGAATTCGACTGAGGCAAATCATGGTTAATTATGATAATAATCATTATTAAATATTTTCTGTTCCATCCATACATTTTATTGTCCAATAATATCAGCCAATTAACTTGAAAACATGATTATACGACAATATTGATCATCCGGCTGGGTACAACAATTACTTTCTTGATTTTTTTTCCTTCAGTCCATTTTTTAACGACTTCTAACTCCAATGCTAATGCCGTTAATTCTTCTTTTGAACGGTCAGCAGAAAAATTTGCTTCACCTCTTTTCTTCCCATTTATACTTATAGGATAAGTAATCGTGCTCTCCACTAAGAGATCGGGATCATAGCTTGGCATTTTAGTCTTATGAACTGAGATTTCTTGGCGCTTAAAGTGTTGCCAAATCTCTTCCGTAATATGCGGCGCAAATGGAGCCAACAATTTAATCAGTGGTTCTAAAATTTCCGACGAGCGGCAATCGAGTTTCTTCAATTCATTGGCACAAACCATAAAAGCACTAACGGCGGTGTTGAATGAGAATTTCTCTATATCTTCAGATACTTTCTTTATTGCTGCATGCAATACTTTGCTTGTTTCGGTTGTAGCAGATTGATCTTTGACTTTCCAGGTATCATTTTCATCAAAGTAAAGCGACCATAATTTTTTCAAAAACTTTGAAACTCCGTCAATACCCTTTGTGTCCCACGGTTTGGCTTGTTGGATAGGACCTAAAAACATTTCATACATACGAAGGGTATCCGCACCGTATTTATCTACTACATCATCCGGATTTACTGCATTATAATAACGCTTACCCATTTTTCCAATTTCAGATTCGGTAAATAGATGAGAGCCTATTGAAGCTTCTACCTTAGGCGTAAAAATACCTTTATGAAATACTCCTTTGGAACATTCAAAGATGGCATCTTTATACTCAGGCCTCCAGTCTATAAATTTTTTAATACCATCAAGGTCCAAATATGAATTTGGGGTTCCATAATCCCTCACCAAATCGATAAGAATTGGAATTTTCACAAATTTATTTTCATCTTCCTGAGCCGACAGCTTCGCACATAAAAATCTGCTAAATCCGTTTTGCTTTTCTTTTTGGAGATAAAGATATTCTATGACTCCCTGGATCATACCCTGATTGATCAATTTCTTAAAAGGCTCTAAAAAAGATACCAATCCTTTATCGTAAAGAAATTTATTCCAAAATCGAGAATACATTAAATGACCGACAGCATGTTCAGTACCCCCAACATACAAGTCAACTTCTTGCCAGTAATCAATAGCCTCTTTGGAGGCAAATTCCTGCTCGTTCTTTGGATCCATGTATCTTAGAAAATACCAGGATGATCCGGCAAATCCAGGCATCGTATCTGTTTCCCGGGTCCCTAATTCAAAATTAACCCAATCCGTTTTTCTGGATAGGGGAGAACGTCCACCTTCTCCTGGTTTAAAATCCTCTAATTCAGGTAATTCAAGCGGCAATGAGGATTCGGGTAGACTATGACTGACCCCTTCATCGTCATAGTAGATCGGAAAAGGTTCGCCCCAATATCGTTGCCTGCTGTAATTAGCGTCTCGCAACTTGTAATTTACTTGTCGGGTGCCTATGCCCATGGACTCTATTCGATTCAGCATTTCTTCTATAGCGTCGGGTACTTCCATTCCGTCAAGGAATTGCGAGTTGATAAGCTTACCTAATTTGTCATGCAGAGTAGCTCCGGGATAAGCACTTTTGTCCACTACATCAATAACCTCAATTCCAAATTTCTGAGCAAAGGCCAAATCTCGCTCGTCATCACTAGGTACCGCCATAATGGCCCCAGTGCCATAATCCTTCAGAACGTATTCTGCTATCCAAACAGGAATTTTAGACTTAGTAAACGGATTGATTGCATACGACCCCGTAAAAGCACCGGTGACTTTTTTTACCTCTGCCATGCGGTCTATCTCAGAACGACCTTTTACGTATTTTTTATAGTCTGAAACTTTAATCTTATGCTCATCCGTGGTTAATTGATCCACCAGGTCGTGCTCAGGAGCCAACACCATGAAAGTAGCACCAAATATGGTATCTGCCCTGGTAGTAAATATTTCAATTTTTTCATTTGAATTTTTAAGTTCAAAAAATAGCTGTGCCCCTTCTGAGCGTCCTATCCAATTGCGTTGCATCGCCTTTAATGCGTCAGACCATTCTACGGAATCCAAATCATTAAGTAATCGCTCTGCATATGCAGTAATGCGCAATGACCATTGTAACATTGGACGTTTTTCAACAGGGAAACCTCCTCGCTCAGATACACCATCTTTTACCTCATCATTTGCTAATACTGTACCTAAAGCTTCACACCAGTTGACATAAGTAGTTTTTCTGTAAGCCAACCGATAATTCATTAAAATTTCATCATGCTCCTTTGCAGTCATGGAGTTCCAAGCTTCTCCCGTAAAGGTTTCTGTTTGTGTTGTTGCTGCATTAATTTCAACATTCCCTGATTGCTCAAACTTATTGGTTAGTTGATTGATGGGTACGGCCCGATCTAAATCCAGGTCGTAATAATGTTTATATAAATTGAGAAATATCCATTGAGTCCATTTGTAAAACGATGGATCACTTGTTATAACCTCTCGGGACCAATCATAATTTAATCCTAAATTTCTTAATTGCGCCTTAAATTTCCTGATGTTCTTTTCCGTGGATTTTTCGGGGTGAATGCCCATCTGAATCGCATATTGCTCCGCAGGTAATCCAAAAGAATCAAATCCCATTGGATGCAAAACATTAAAACCTTGCATTTTCTTGAAACGGGCCATAATATCTGTTGATATATAGCCCAATGGATGCCCTACATGCAGACCTGCTCCACTAGGATACGGAAACATGTCCAAAACATAGAATTTGGGTTTGCTGAAATCATTTTCAACTCTATCAATTCGATGATCTTCCCAGTAGGATTGCCACTTTTTCTCTATCTTCTCAGGCCGATAACTCATATCTTGGTGTTGAATTATAAAATTAAACGCGAAAATAGTTAAAAAAGACTAAGTAGCCACAGATACGTCGATGCTTAAACTATTTTATCTTAACTCTGATTCTGTGAATCAATTATGGTTATGAAAATGATGTATTGGGTATTTTTTATTTGCTGGTTATTCAAAGGTTTTTATCTAAATGCACAGGAACTCTTTTCTCCTTTGGATTTAAATCATTCTAAAGAAACGGTTCATACATTTGATAATCGATATTCGGGTGTGGAAGGGTCACCATATATTTTCAATGACTGGATACCAGCCAAAGTCGAAGCGCTAAATGTCCGTAACCATAAATCACATCTTGTTTCAAATGTTTCGGTAATGATCGACGCTCATAAAAACTTGTTATTCGTAAAGCCCGTTCAATCATCTGCAATTATAACCATGGATCATGGGGTACAGTCGTTGAAATTATATCAAGGGGGTGATTCACGAAACTCATCTTTTGGAGCCGGGATAGATTTAAGGTATAATAAAATTGCTTCTCGGTCATTCTATGATACGCACCAGGGACATAACCCCACGCATGTCTCTGAAACTAAATTAAGTACATTGCCTAATCCGCTAGAATTTTTGTAATCACAGGACTATTGATTACCATCTTTATGGAGATATGTCAAGAAAATTGCATAAAAGCATGATCTCTAAATTGGTATAAAATCATTCCTTTTCTTGATAATTGTCATTGACTTTCCACAATTATTTAGCGCACATAGGTTACACAACATTCATCAGTAAAACGGTTTAAGACAACCAATGAACTGAACACACCAGATCACTCTAAATATGTAATCCATGAAAAATGTAGAAACCCTTATTCTCCTTGTAGGACTGTTTATGCTTGTTGGTCAAGTTAATATTTGGGGCCAGGAAAAAGCGCAAGGTTGCGATGGACCGAGATATGAGGATGAAGTCGCTGAAGCTGTAACCATTACCACCGTAAAATATGATGAAGCCATGAACTATGATGGCAGTATCATAGAACTGGAAATGGATATTTTTCAAGTGGAAAATGACACTTTCTCCCGTCGACCGGTGGTCATTTTGGCACACAGTGTTGTTGACGATAGGACCGAGATGTATCATCTGTGTGAACAATTCTCTAGAAGAGGATACGTGGCAGCATCGATGGATTATCGAGGAGGTGATGGTGTACGCACGTATGAAAAGTATGTGCATGTAGGAATAAGACAAATCCAAGACATGAAAGCTGCGGTAAGGTTCTTTAGAAATGACTACATGGCGGATAATTTGTTTAGGGTAGATACGAATTACATTTTTGTTGGAGGTTTTTCGATAGGGGGAGTCATGTCACTCCATACCGGTTATTGGGATGATGGAGATAACGTGGATCCAATAATAGATAGTTTACTTAATATTGAGGGAGGTATAGAAGGAAATAGCAATGAATTTTTGAATGTATCGTCACGAGTACAAGGGGTGATTAATTTATCGGGGGCCATATTGCATAAGGAGTGGATAGACCAGGGAGAAGCTGCTGTAGTAAGTTATCACGGTACGGCTGATGATGTCGTTTCAATTCGTCGTCATTTGTTTGATGGTCTTTATTTTACTGATGGCACCGAAGAAGTTCATCAGCAGGCAGCAATAAAAAATATTCCGAATTATTTTCATCCAGTTTCCGGAGGAGGACATTTTGATATTTATGAAGAGTCGTTTTCGGATCAATTCCATGCATTTAAAGAAGCAACCTTTAAATTTTTCAAAGAATCCGTCCTGTGCAAATCCCCTATTAACTCTATTTCGCCCGCTAACTTTATTGAGCAGAAAGCAAGAATATTTCCAAATCCTGCCTCTCGAATTTTGCATATTCAACATGATGAATATGAAATATTGGAATTAATAATTTTTGATTGTTTAGGTAAGGAGATTGGGCATTGGAAGGTGAACAACATAGAAAAAACGATTGAGATAAATAAACTGAATTCGGGCCTGTATTACTATACCCTCAAGAATGAAGTCCATTATATTCAAAGTGGGAAAATAGTTATTAATAACCGGTAGCGGCCACGCTCAACCATCTAGATAAAGCAGGCAGACAGCATGAGGCGGAGATTCAAATTCGACCAAAAATTTCGTTAAAAAATATTTGCTGAAATTACACCGGGGCTGTTTCTCAGCACGATCCAAATGACGGTGCAAATACTTTACTCTGAGACAAGTGAACGTTTTATACACTACCGACAACAGCTAGGTAATAGATTTAATCCTTTATAAATGGGTAATCTTTTTGCTGGTAATTGAATTCGTAAATAGCCGAAGGATCCGGGTATTTTGATTCTTCAGCGAATTTTACGGACTCATCGACAATCTTTTTCACTTCGTCCTTAATCTTATTCATTTCCGCATCGGAAGCAATCTTCTTACTCTTTATTTTATCATAGATCATTTCCAACGGGTCCAGGCTTTTATAATGATTCAGTTCTTCCTTGGTTCGATACTTAGCTGGATCGGATACGGAATGTCCTTTATAACGATAGGTTTTAATTTCCAGGAAATAGGGGCCTTTACCGGCTCGGATGTGGTCGGCTGCCCGGGTCAGTCCTTCATGCACTTCTTCCGGATTCATACCATCTATTGCCTCGGACGGCATATCAAAAGCCAGGCCAACTTTATGAATATCTTGGATATTGCTGGTGCGTTCTACTGAAGTCCCCATGGCATATCCATTATTTTCGCAAATGTATAAAACCGGTAGCTGCCAGGACATAGCCATGTTAAATGATTCATAGAGTGCACCTTGACGGGCAGCTCCATCACCAAACATGGTTACCGACAAATTGCCAGTTTCTTTATATTTTTCAGCAAAACCAATTCCAGTACCTATGGGGATCTGTGCTCCCACAATCCCATTTCCGCCAAAATAATGGTGTTCTTTTGAAAAAAAATGCATGGATCCTCCTTTACCTTTAACAATGCCTGTTTCTTTGCCAAATAATTCGGCCATACATAATTTAGGGTCTACACCTCGGGAAAGAGCAATACCATGTTGGCGATAAGCCGTTACCACCGCATCATCTGGTTTTAAGGCGGATATCATTCCGGCCGCTATGGCTTCTTGCCCTATATAAACATGACAAAACCCTCGAATTTTTTGTTGACCATACATCATCAAAGTACGCTCTTCAAATCGGCGAATCAATAACATCATTCGATACCATTCTAAATACGTTTCTTTGGAATAAGCTGTCTTTTTTGATGTTGCTTTTCTTTTTGTTTTTGGTGCTATTTCTGTCATATTCAATTCAATATTAGATCCAAATATAATACTTTTAGTAGTAATGAGTATTTGTCAGATAGAGTAATGAAAAATATAGAAGCTGTGAGTATTGGGGATTGATTCTATATTTGTATCTCTATGACTACTATTCAATCTTGTCGACTAGTAAATTTCAAAAACTACTCAGATGAAAAATTCATTTTTCATCCCCATGTAAATGCCCTGGTCGGAAAAAACGGAATGGGAAAAACCAATGCATTGGATGCTATTCATTTGTTAAGTTTCACCAAAAGCCATTTCCTACATCAAGATAAATTACTCATTAAACATGAACAACCATTTTTTCGAATAGTTGCTCAGATAAGATTAGATGAGGAACAAAAAGAGGTCGTCATAAAATACCCAGTGAAAAACAAAAAAGTAATTGAATTAAATGGCGCTAGTATTGAAAAGTCCTCTGACTATGTTGGCATTATACCACTTGTATTTTTTGCTCCTGATGATGAGAAAATCGTATTTGGAGGATCCGTTGAACGAAGAAAATTGCTGGATCGAACGATTGCTCAATATGACAATAGTTATCTAAAAAATTTAATGACCTACAATAAGCTACTCAATCACCGTAATCAATTATTGCTTCATGGAAAAAATCCGATAGATCGCGAGTATTTATCAAGCATTGATCATCAGATGGGGCCCATAGGAGATCGTATAACAGAGATACGAGATGATTTTATAAAAGATCTAAAACCATTGACGTGTAAATATTATGCTTTAATATCAGAAGAACAAGAAGTCATAGATGTTGTAAAAAAAAGAGGCTATTTATCAAGTCATTTGGAAACTGACCTAGCGGAATCGCATGAATTTGATATTAACCTTAAACGAACAACTAAAGGAATTCATAAAGACGATTTATTGTTATCCATTCAAAAAATGCCTTTTAAAAAATTTGGATCCCAAGGCCAAATAAAATCGTTATTATTGGCCTTGCGAATGGCCCAAATTGATATAATTAAATCCAAAACAGGTCAAGAACCGATCTTGATTATTGATGATATTTTTGATAAACTGGATGAGAGTAGAATTAACCATTTAATTCAATTGATAAAATCATTTCCTGAGCGACAGGTTTTTGTATCTTACACGAATCAGGCTATTCTCGAAAATTTACTTCAAAGCGCAGCGCTGGATTATAAACTATTTATTATTAATGAAGGAAAAATAATTAATGAAGAAACAAAATGACCAAACGATACGTGAGGTTATCAAACAATTTACCGGTCAAAAAAAATTTAAGCATAAATATTATAGATTTTTGGTTCGTCAATTTTGGAATAAACAAATGAATACGCTCATTAAGGAATCAAC
>JAHEJC010000442.1 GCA_024639065.1 Lewinellaceae bacterium
GTGCGGGGTATGCCTTACGGTATCGAAGCAGCAGGTGACATTCCCAACGCAGAGGTATCTTTCCCTGGCTTTCCCGCAGTAAGGGGTCAGGATGCACCGATTCCTATATTTTCGCTAGCGCAAATCCATTTTATGAGGGCAGAAGCTGCTATTCGAGGTTGGATAAATGAAGATGCGGAAAGTCTATATAATGCTGCTATTATGGCTTCCATGAGTCAGTGGGGTGTTAAGGATCAATCGTCCATT
Source organism: Lewinellaceae bacterium (assembly GCA_024639065.1). Classification (GTDB taxonomy): domain Bacteria; phylum Bacteroidota; class Bacteroidia; order Chitinophagales; family Saprospiraceae; genus JAHEJC01. Next base: position 247 of record JAHEJC010000442.1, read on the forward strand.
GAGTCGTTTATAAATCACGATGAAATTAAATATGACGCTTCAAATGGTATGGAACAAGTACTTACCCAAAAATGGGTGGCCTTATATACTCAAGGCCATGAAACCTGGGCTGACTGGAGAAGAACTGGAATGCCCGAGTTATTGCCTGCTCCCGATGCGTTGAATGATAGTGGGCAGATTCCAGTTAGGCAAGGTTATCCTACTTCTGAGCGAGATCTGAACGGAGCTAATTATGAAGCAGCCCTTGGTCTATTAGGTGGAGAAGATAATCTGGATAGCAAACTATGGTGGGATAAATAGATGAAGGGTTAGTATTTTTTGAATATATAATTTATTTTTATCTATATGTAAGAATATTTTCATTATGCTAAAAACTAAATTATTCTACTTTTTTCTAATACCGTGTACTTTATTCATTAGGGATATATCAGCTCAAAATCTGGAAGTCGATGGAGGTGCAAAAATAAACACTTTAGCGACAGACAATTCTGCTGCCAAGCTGGTGGCTTTACAGTTGGATGGCACTTTGGTGGCGAGAGAAGCGAGCTCCCTAGGAGGAGGTGGAGGAGGACTTTCCGGTATTGAAAAAATAATTGCTAATACAATTGCTGAAACTGTCAATGATGGAGCATTTGCCAATGAAATAACCGCATTTTGTACAGTTGGTAAATTTGTAATAGGCGGCACTTGCTCGGATAGTAACAATGCCTTGTCTGAGTGGTCCCAGGGTGGGAGTGGTACCACCAGCCAATATACCAATCCTGCATTTGGACGTGCCTATAGTTGTCGATCCAGAAACAGTTCAGGCAGTACCCAGAATAATCTAGTTGTTACAGCTACTGCCATTTGTGCAACAATTCCGTAAGGAATTAAAAATATAAAAGTAGAAATGGGAAAGAGAATATTCAGATATTTCTTTCCCATTCTTTTTTTTAGGACAAATAAATTACGGAATTGCACCATCGAGCTAGTGCTGATGTTTGCCAATCCAGTTTGCTCCTAGATACTTTGAACATATTCTAAAGGAATCAAGGTTAAGTATTCCGATTGATTGAAGCATTTAAGAAATAAGCAATGCGATCGATGAAGCGATTGCAATCAGTAAAGCTCCCACAGCTATACCGATAAATCCTAAAAGAGTAGCTTTGGCGATGGTTAACCATAAATTATTATTGAATATCTTTTTTAGAACATAGGTATTATAACAGAGTCCAACCAAAAAATTAAACAATATATATAGAGGAAAAAGAGCAGGAATGAAAAAGAAGATGAAATGGGTAAAACTGGTAATCAATGATTGTTGTCCCATCATATAGGCATTCATAATCAGATGCTCAGCGTAATTTTTCTTCGAACTTTTAAATAACCATCGAGTAACAAAGGCAAAAAGCGGAAGTAATAATAATACCATCGCGTTGAGCCAAGTGTCAAATTTTTGATCTGCGGCAGCGATTTTTGAAGGATCGATCGAGTCGCTTACGATTGCAGGTTGTAAACTCTCTTGTAAGAGATCATCTATTCCGAGCCAAAAACTGACCAACAGGTTAACTGCCAGCCAGATTAACAAATACCTGAAAGGGTTATAGTATTCAATCGTAATTCGGTTCCAATATTTAATTATTAAGATGTCAGGAGCTATAAACAATAGTTTAGCCGTGTAAAGGAATCCTTTTTCCAGATTAGTCAATTGTTGAAAGAATTGTTTGGTCATCTTGGGTGTAGTCCACCTTTGCTCAGAGAACCGTTGCCCGCATTGGTGACAAATTGGGCCTGACAATTCAGTTCCACATTTTTTACATTTCACGGTATCCTTACTTTTCAAGACGACTCGCTATAGCGGTTTAATCCAATACAATATAAAAGTAATTGAAAAAGATTCTTTAAGGTAGCTACTTTATCCTATTTGACCTTTAAATCATAACCCTATTGCAAATTAGCTTGTTCTCTCAAATAGTCGAAGTCACAGCGTACTGGTTGATCTTCCCGGTAACTGTATTTAGTATTTTTAGCATGGCCCTGATAGGATCCCCAAATACATTTTTCCTGAGATTCTTCAAAATACAGTGTTGCAATGGTTTCAGATTCGGGGAAGTAGGCTCTGCAAGTAAAAGCACCATCTTTCTTACCATGGCGATAACGCCCTTGAATATGGACTTCTGCTTCCAAATTATAGTCTTCAATCAAGTACCTGGTTTCCAATCGAAAATTTCCATCCAGGATTCTATTACCAGCCAGGCCGGGTTTGTATTCATAAAATCCTTTAAATCGATTACTCTCTCCTGGCAGTTTTAAGTTAAAAATGGTTTCTAAGTTTTCCTTCAAGCCATTATCAATTGCGTACACCAATCTTTCCGAGCTGAGTTTTTCTTCTTTATTGGAAGGAGCATCTAATAATTGGATGCCTCCTCCATAGACCCATCCGCTAAATTTTCCATCCCGCGTGGTGACTTCATACCAGGGTTCATTCCTGATGGCTCCTCTAATAGATATTTTCTCTAGAAAATCGGATCGTTTATTTAGATATAAAACTTCCGTTTCTATTTTTAATTTAGTGATAACCTGGCTTTCTAAATAAGGTGATTCTCGCATCCTTAAATCATTAACCATGATGGCAAAGAAAGTATCTACTGGTTCTGTCGGAGGGATTATCTCCGTGGTCTCTTGCTCACCCCTAGTGGATTGAGTTTTGTTACAAGCTGTGAATAAGAATCCGCTAAAAAGTATTAAATAAAAAAATAATTTCATGTTGATTTTGTTTGGTCGATTAAAAAAGCCCATTCCAAGGCTGTTTCATGATATTGTTCAAAACGGCCAGCTTTTCCAGAATGACCAGCTTCCATATTTGTAAAGAAAACTATCGGATTCACTGAGGTATTGTGTTCTCTTAATTTAGCGACCCACTTTGCGGGTTCCCAATATTGCACTTGTGAGTCATGATATCCAGTGGTGACTAATAGTGATGGATAGGCTTTTGAGGTCACATTATCATAGGGCGAGTATGCTTTTATGTAGTGGTAGGAAGTGTTATTATTTGGATTTCCCCATTCATTGTATTCCCCGGTAGTTAATGGTATGCTTTCGTCTAGCATAGTGGTTACAACATCAACAAAAGGTACCGCAGCGACCATAGCTTTCCACAACTGTGGATTTTGATTCATAACAGTGCCTATAAGCAATCCGCCGGCACTTCCACCCATGCCACATAGCTTGTCCTTTGCAGCGTATTTTTGTTCAATCAGACCTTTCCCACAGGCAATAAAATCTGAGAATGTATTTTGTTTTTTCAGTAGTTTGCCATGATCATACCAGGTTCTTCCCAACTCCTGCCCACCTCTTATATGGGCTATTGCAAAAACAAAACCGCGATCTAACAAACTTATTCGTGGGATGCTAAAATAGGGATCGATACTGTGGCCATAAGAACCATAGCCATAAAGCAAACAAGGATTATGCCCTTCCTTAAACAAGCTTTTTTTGTATACTATAGAAATGGGAACTTCAACATGGTCATGACTTTTCACATATATTCGCTGCGATTCATAATCTGTCGAATCATATCCGCCCAATACTTCTTGTCTTTTGAGTTGTGTGAAAGATTTCTCTTGTGGATCATAATCATAGGTGGTATAAGGTGTGGTTAAAGAGCAGTAGACCAGCCGGATCTTCTTATTGTCGTACTCGAGGTTGTTTGATAAATAGAGCATACGAGCTTGTTCCTGAAATTTAAGCTTGACTGATTGTAAGAAACGTCGATCATATAACGTAATATCTGGTATTGCATGAGACCTGGATAAAATGGCAACTCTATTTCTGGTAATTTCAACATCTTCATATAGAATGTCGTCAGATGCTGGAAGAAGTTCAATCCAGTCTTCTTTGAAAGTATTATTGAAGGAGCATGACATCACCCGAAAGTTTGTTGCTTGCCAATTCGTCCGGATTAAGAATTCAGTTTTGCCGTCAAATATCTCATATTCATGATGATCTTCCCGAGGTTGAAAGATTTCCGGAGGTTGGTTGGGATTATTTGTTGGGATAAGCCGGTATTCTGAAGAGATCGTACTATGCGAACCAATGATAATGAATTGTCCACTTTTACTTCTATAAGCAAATGTATAGAAGGACTCATCTTTTTCTTCATAAACCAGTTGGTCCATATCATTACCTAATATATGACGCCAGATTTGATAAGACCTTAATGTCTTGGCATCTTTCTTCGTGTAGAAAAATGATTGGCTGTCTGCCCATGCAATTCCGCCAGTTGAATTTTTTATCTCATCTACTAATAGTTGATTATGCTTGAGCTCTTTTATACGTATTGTATATAGTCGTCTTCCCTGAGTATCTTCCGAATAGGCAATAAATTTATTATCTGGACTGGCTTGAAGAGCGCCTAATTTGTAATATTTATGGCTTTCTGACTCATGCTGGGCGTCAACCAATAATTTCCAATCTTTTTGCTCTTTTTGTTTTCGGTAATACTTAGGATGGTTATCCTCAGCAGTATATTTAAATTGATAGTAATAGTTATTATATAGATAGGGTGTGGAGTCATCATTTGGTTTTATGCGATTGACAATTTCCTGGTAGATTTTTTGTTGTAAAGGTTTAGTATGTTTGAGGATGTCATCACAAAATTGATTTTCTTGCTTCAAATGATGAATTACATCAGGATCTTCGCGATTATTCATCCAATAATAATGATCTATTCTCTGATCATTATGTTTTATTAATGATTTTGCAATCTTTTTCGGAACAGGAGCTTTCATATTAACATTTTTGCTGATGCGAAATTAGAATAAATTGTTTTTTCTAGTCATTTTACAAATAAGTATTTTTACAGTTCAATGAAAGAGGGGCAATTATCTACGTCTTACCGGCAGATTCTAAAGATATCGATCCCAATTATGTTGGGAAGCGC
>JAHEJC010000443.1 GCA_024639065.1 Lewinellaceae bacterium
GGACCGTTTTAGAATCTACCGATGATCTAAAGGATAAAATTGGCGACATCGCAAAGGACATTGGATCAAAAGTTAAAGATAAAGCGGAGGATTTTGTAGATAAAGCAAAAGAGGTAATATCCAATCCTCAAGAAACCTTGGAATCCGTCACTGAAAAAGCTAAGGAAATTGATCAGAAATTGAAAGATGCTGTCTCTGGAAATGCTGCTGATAAGTTTGCTGACACACCCGTAACCGATCGGTTGGAGAAAACTAATTTAATGGAGGATACAGATGATTTCTTCTCAAAAGCGGAAAGATATGCAGAAGGAAATTATTCCATGGAAGAAGAAAAACTTACACTAAAAAAATTACCTAAAGATCAAATACCGAAAGCTGATTCTTCAACCCCGGTTCCTGGATTCGAGGATATGGATGGCGATGGGGATGAAATCGTAGATGACGCTATCATCGATGATGATGAATAGATTTTCTAACTAAGAATACATTTTAATGCCGGGGCTCAAATCCCGGCTTTTTTTGTGCTATCAAGTGTTTTCGCCAACTGGTGTACCCATAAATAGCCAGCCCTAAATAAATTAAGTACAACAAAGAGGTAAGTTTAATCCCTTTCACATAATAAAGAACCATAGCAATCATATCCACAATAATCCACAGTAACCAATTTTCAATTTTCTTTTTCGCCAAAAACCATTGAGCCACCAAACTGGCAACTGTGGTAAATGCATCAATGTAAGCATAATCTGCATCCGTATATCGATCCATTACCAAGCCCCATACTCCAAATCCAACCAGAATTATAACCAACCAGAAGAGCCGTTCATAATTTTTCAAAGTAGTAACTCGGAGCTGGTCAGCTATTTTTCCTCCATACTTCCAACTATACCATCCATAAGCATTTAATATCACGTAAATCACATGAAGAATCATATCTGAATATAGTTTCTGTTGCCAGAAAATATACACATATATGGCAACCGTTATTGCACCAAAGTACCAGGCTGCTATTTTTTCTCTGGTAAGTAAAAAAACACAAAGCACTCCTGAAACAACTGCAATAATTTCAAGTATCAAACTGAATTCCATATTAGGCAAAATGAGTTTCTTTACTTAGTTTCTTTCTTGCTAAAGAAAACAAGTAATTTTAAATCCTCTTTATAATCAAAGAATTTATGAGGAGCGTGCGCTGGTACAAAAATGATACTTCCCGGGGATACTTTGTAATCATTTTCAAGAATTTGAATTTTAGCATGCCCTTCCAATACATAGTAAATTTCGTCCCAATCATGTGGTTGTTGACCATCTTCCACTCCTGCTTTCAACACGTAGATACCACTTGAAAGCTGGTCGTTGTCCAGAAATCGCAGGTAGGATCGCTCTAAAGAATCTTGCTTCTCTAATAATTCCGATTCATGATATATATATTTTTCCTGACCCATGACAGTTTGAATTTTGGTAAATAAGCAGCAGCTTATCAAAAAACATTTAAGGAGCTGGGTTTGAATATTTCTTGTGTACATCTTCAATAGATTTAATGGCTGCTTGTGGTAAATTGATAGTATAAGAATCGATATTTTCCTTTAATTGGGTCATGGAAGTAGCTCCTATAATATTAGCGCCAAGAAAAGGCCTGGTGTTAATATAGGCTAGGCTCAATTGGGTTGGAGTCAATCCATGGGTATTTGCAATTTCATTATAGGCTTGCGTTGCTTTCCAGCATTCTTCGTTGTTATACCTGCTCATTACTTTGTATAGATTCAACCGGTCATGGGGACCATCTTTTTTGTTATGGTATTTACCTGATAATAGCCCAAAAGCCAAGGGAGAATAGGCTAACAAAGGGACATCCTCACGAATGGCCATTTCTGCCAACCCAATTTCAAAAGATCGATTCAGTAAATTATATGGATTTTGGATGGAAATACATCTTGCCAAGTTATGCTTTTCCGCAATGGATAGATAATGCATTAAACCCCAGGGTGTTTCGTTCGATATTCCCCAGTGTCGTATTTTACCTGATTTGATTAATTCGTTCATCGTTTCGACGATCTGAATAAAATTATCTTCCCAGGTTTCATCAATATCATGATCATAACCAAGTTTTCCAAAAAAATTAGTTTTTCTTTCCGGCCAATGCAGTTGATAAATATCCAGGTAATCCGTTCGTAATCGTTCTAGGTTATTATCCAACGCTTGCATAATTTGATTCCGGTCGAATCCCAGGTTTGACCGGATATATTTTAATCCTGGGCTAGGACCGGTAATTTTTGAGGCTAGAATAATTTCCTCCCTTTTACCTGACTTTTTAAGCCAAGTACCAATATATCTTTCAGTTAATCCTTGGGTGTCAGGTTTTCCGGGTACTGGGTACAATTCTGCGGTATCGATAAAGTTTACACCCCTTTCAAGTGCATAGTCTAGCTGCTCATGTGCTTCAGCCTCGGTATTTTGATGTCCATAAGTCATGGTGCCCAAACAAATAATGCTGACCTTTAAATCGGTCTTTCCTAATTGTACATATTTCATTTATTCTCCTAATTTTTGAAAGTGGATGCAATTTAAATATTTTATGGACTAAGAAAAAAGCGTAGTTGAGAAAATACCAACCTTGGGCTTACCCAAGTCAATAATTTCGGTATTTAAAATAGTAAGGGGGTTAAGGAGTAAAGAAGATTAGTTCTTTATATTTCCTCATCTGAACTACTAGAATTATTAAAGAAAAAATCTGTGAGCCCGAAGGGATCTGAGGGCTTTTCTGATGTAATAACGAGCGAACAGCTTTTCTTTTGCGCTTCCAATCACAAGAAACATCCGACTTCTGTTTTCTGACATCTGATCAACCCAGGGCTTACGCCCTAGTCTATATAGTGTCGGTCTTTCAGACCTTTTAAAGTAATTAAGTAATTAAGTAATGAGTAATGGGTATGGGGTAGTGAAAAGGAGTGAGGTGTTCGTTTTGGTCAATCAAGGCTTCAAGGCTTCTTGGGCTTCTGAAAGAAGCTTACATTAGCAGCATATAGATTCTGCGGAACCGTTTCTTTGACCTTTGACCGTTATCCTTTTACCTCTTATTTCAAGGCGTCCAGGCGTCATGGCATCAAATCGGGTGTAGGGTATCAGGTATGGGTATCGGGGTGAAGATGCCCAAAAAAGTCGTCATTGCGAGGGATCACTCAATTTCCATTGAGCATAATGAGAAAATGACAATTGTAATTATAAACATTTTGTTAGCTACAAAAAGAAGTAATAATGTCCAATCTATAAATTTTTGGGCTAGATGATTAGAAGTCGTATTCGTTGATAGCAATTTACTATTTACTTCCTAAGATTGATGAAGTCGGTGCGGGCTGGCTTTGACAGCCAAGTGGGTGTGGGAGCCAGCTAAGAGCGTGGGTATTTGGCTGTCTTGATTTTTTTTGTTTCGTTTTTTTCATCAAGGAAAAAAATGAAAAATCAAATTTTGTAATGGGGTTTCAAAGCTTAAAAACTATCGTTATTACGAGGGTTCACTCAGTTAGAATTGAGCAAGTTATCGCAGAGGTGTAGATTGCCCTAAAAAGTACAAAAATTATATATACTTGATAACCAATTTGTTATATGAATCTGTCATTGGCAGCATAGCGAAGCAATCTGTTGAGCATGGCATCATGGCGTCATAGCGTTTGTCTTCTGTCTTCTGACTACTGACATCTGACTTCTGACTTCTGTCTTCTGATTTCTGTCTTCTGATTTATTAATGATGTTTGTGCTTACCTTTCCGGAAAACTAGGGCCGGTAAATTCAAAGGTTCGATCTGGTCAATTCCTTCTTTAATTTTTATCACCTGATTCACAGGTACATCCAGAAAAGTGGAGGAAGTCTTCTTTTGATTTGGCCACCTTACTTCGATTATTTGGATAGATTGAGCTTTTCCTATTCCCAGCTCTGCCATTAAGCTGTTCCCCCCAAAACTCGCTCCAGTTCCTACGGTATGATAAATTTTTCTTTCCTTCCCTTCTTCCTCAATAGTCAATATGATTCGAGCTCCTATAGCCGATCGGTTGCTGATCGTCCCTTCCAGGATAATATGAATCCAATTGTTTGTGGTTCCCGGATTTTCGAATAAAATGTTTTGGAAAAAATCACCTTCATAGGCACCACCCATAACCGCATAAATATCTTGGTCTCCATCCATATCCAAATCTCCAAAACCAATAGCATGACCTTTTTGAATATGTCCGAATCCACCACTGAAGGTTATGTCTTCAAAAAAATTACCTCCAACATTATGATACATTTTATTCGGAACAATGGAAATAAAACTAGGATCGCCTGTTGCTAAATAGAAATCAAGGAATCCGTCATTATCGAGATCACCATAGTTACAGCCCATAGTCGTTTCAGGGGCTCTTAAGCCGGCCTCATAGGAAACATTGGTAAAGGTACCGTCACCATTATTTTGGTATAACCTGGGTCTGCGCTTCAAAAATTCTTTACGCATATTAGCCATCAGCATATTGACGGGGGTAATCTTATCCGAGGAGTATGCAGAGACAAAAATATCTTCATAGCCATCGTTATTGTAGTCAAACATCCAGGTGGAAAAACTTTCGTTGGGCTGGGCAACACTTAGGCTATCACTCGATAAGGCAAAAGAAAGCGGTTCCGGATTCCCAGCGTTCAAATACAATAAATTCTTACCGTAGTAATCAGACAGATAGATATCCGGATACCCATCATTATTGACATCGCCTGCTGCAACGCCTTTGAAATATCCGAATGCTTGAAAGCCCGATTTCCTGCCCATTTCACTAAAAGTGCCATCTTGGTTGTTTAGAAATAACTCCGGGTAATTTCTATTTTCTGAGAGCGACTCATTGGCTATGAACAAATCCAGCCAACCATCCAAATTGAAGTCTGCCCATACAGCTGTCTGGGTTGGAAAAGTGGAATATAAACCGGCCTCTTGAGTAATATCTGTAAATGTACCATCACCATTATTTCGAATCAGTGAATTTGGAACCGTGCCATACTTATCCAGCCATGCACCCCGAAGGATGATGAAGTCCGTAAAACCGTCATTATTATAATCAGCGTGTTTTAGATTGAGACCACCTGTTACACCTACTAATCCAGTTTCTTCGGTTTTGTCTATGAAACCCCCTTTCTTATCATTTTGGAAATA
>JAHEJC010000444.1 GCA_024639065.1 Lewinellaceae bacterium
GATTGGGATGCCACTATCTCCACAAATCTTTCGGCTGTTTTCTATTTACTCAAATATGCCATACCCGCCATGTTAAAGACAAATGGTGGCAGCATCGTAGTGATCGGTTCGGTAGCCGCTCATCATGCTTTTCCAAACCATCCGGCTTATACGGCCTCAAAAGGGGCCCTGCCTGCTTTGATAAAACAAATCGCCAGAGACTACAGTCCGATGATTCGGATTAACTTAGTATCTCCAGCTCAAGTGGAAACTCCCCTACTCCACGATTCAGTGAAAGCTTTCGAAAATCCTGATCAGATCTTGGAACAAACCGCTCAACAATTACCCATGAAAAGGCTGGGTCTTCCTGAAGATATTACCAGTACTGTTATTCACCTGTTGAGTGCAGACGCTTCTTGGATTACCGGAAGTAACTTCGTCGTAGATGGTGGATTTTTATCTACTTAGGTTATCAACGTGAAATTAAATTTTTCGTGCAGTTAAAGCTAACCTGGTAGCATCATCTGATGTAAGCTTCAATATTTCCTAGATAATAATTGAGAATGAGATGGGTCTAAACTATGCATTTATACCATTAAGCAAATTAGACAAAGATTATTATCACACGGCATTTAACTCATAAATCTATCACAATTGATTCATTTTCATCTTTCAGGAAAGTAAAAAGTCTATTCTTTAACTCCAAAATTGATCATATGCTCGCTATACACCTTTTTCATCACTTCAATTTTATCTTCATCTTCAGCTACCGAATGAGTAGTAAACATCATTACCCCGCTAGATTTTCCAGCCAATCCACCTCTTAATACTTTTTCAAATTCTTCACCATTAATTATTTCCGGATCATTGTGCGCCTGCACAATCGTCCAAACTTTGGGATACATATTATTTCCAATTTCCAATCGATCACAAAACCAATTTATATTTTCGGCAACCCACTCAGGTTTTCTGCCCATCCTTCCATGATATACCATGGGAGAGAATACATCAATTGTTTTCTTCAAAAGGTCATAATCCAGCCCTAGGATACGTCGCCTGGCACCCTCAAATTCCTCATCATTCCATGGGCAATGGTATAACCCAAGCAATGCATCAGGCCTAACTTCTTTGATGATTGTTTTCATTTCGGTGGCCCAGTTATAAATCTCCTGACATCGCCAGTCTCGCCAGGTCTTATCTTGATGGTTCAAAATCCATTGAGCCTTCTCCGCTATCTCTCCATCTGGAAGATCAATACCTGATACTGAAGAGAAAATCGACAGGCAATGATCACAAAAACATGTTTCAGGAAGAATGGGTTCTGGATCTTCAAACTGGGCATGCCAATGAACATAATCCATCCACACACCATCCAAATCGTATTTCTTAAGTAAGTCGCGCAACTGATCCATTCGATACTTTCGAAAACCAGGTTCTGTTGGACAAACACCCATGAACCAGGTAGCAGCCTCCACTTTTTCACCCTGTTCATTAATCGCCCAGGCTTCAGGGTGTTCATCTACATAATTCTTCCCATTCAAGGTGGCAAACTCTGCGTACACCTTCAATCCTTCACTCCGGGCCCTATCCATCATTTTTTGATTTATTGAGCCATTATGCACAAAAATTGCGTTTACGCCAAGATCTTGGAGGTTCAAATCTTTATCCCAAAATGGTTGTGGGTTTCCATAAACCCCTCGAATCTCAATTATTTTAGGAGCTTCCTGATCACAGGATGAAAAGGGTATCAACCCGAAGGAAATTACCAATAAAATGCTGAGAGAATAAAATCTACAATCTAGGTGCATAAACACTGATTTAATATTTTAAATTCTAAATTTTAAGTTTTAGATTTTTATAAATAAATAACCTCTATTTTTCAACAAAATGACCACTTCCTAATGGCTCGTGCTTAGTATAGCTGAACGATACTTTTGTTTTGCGATGCTTTTTATTGATCGAATAACCCAATCTGCTTGACAAAAAAATCTATATTTTTTGTTTGTACCTCATCCATAGATTTAAATTTTAGATGGCGACGATATTGGCCACCACCATCCAGCAACTTATCCGGATCCTCAAACTTATATCCATAACTAAACTCCAAAGAAACATGATGCTTATAAACAAAAACACCAGCAACATCTTCATCCAATTTAAACAAAATGCCACCATACATCATATGCTCTTTAATTTTTGGGTAATGCTCAAAAACAATTTTGCGAATACCCTCTAAAACCTTATGCTTGGAAGGATCGACCATTTTGATTTTGTTAATAAAATCCAGAACTTTAGAACTTTCTGACTTGGCCATCCCTTATCTTTCTTTAGTAAATTTTATTTAACCTTTCGAATATACCCGATGTCCAAAATAATTGTACATTGGGATAAGAAAATCACTGGTTACAAGTTACGAAAATAAAATGCTACCAGGAATAGTTGGGCGCCTAGTTTAATTATTTCTATTTGCTTACTTTAATATTGTTTGCCGCAAATATATGCTCCCATTTTTGCTTATTCGGGGGCCATCGAAACCAATCTGCTGATATCTCTACCTTAGCTATTTCTTTGGATCTCGTCAAAAAGTTCAATTCTTCCTAAATTGAATTTTCACTTTTTCACCAAGACACGGATATTTTGTTAATGCATGCAGGTAGTAGTTAAAACTAGAGATTTCGCGTATAATAAGGTATTTTTCAAAGACCGAGCATAAAACAGCATACGGATTTTAATTTCCGATAGTGATATTATTGTTAAATTAAGAGAACTTCAAAACATAACTGATTTATTAGAAAAAAATTTATTAGTACTTTAGAAATAATAAGATGAAAGTTAACATCCTGATCCCATTAGTTGTAACGGTATTGACAATTGCTTGTCATAAAGATTCTAATACCTCTTACAAGAAATTTACCTCAGCATCCAATTCAAATTCTCAAGTTGACACCGTACCCTATCCCAAGGAACTGGTTAATTTTATTCCTCATAAAAAAAATCCTATTTTTTCCGGTACTGGAAAAAACACTTGGGATCAACGAATTCGCGAGCGGGGCTACATTCTAAAAGAGGGAACGATTTATCATATGTGGTACACTGGATACAGAACTGAAGATCAGTCATTGTCACTAGGATATGCAACCTCAAATGATGGCTTTCAATGGACACGTTACATAGGAAATCCAATTTTTGCAGAGAGCTGGACAGAAGACATGATGGTAGTGAAAGTGGATAGTACGTATCATATGTTCGCAGAAGGGAAAGATGATATTGCACATCGTCTCACCTCATCTGATCGGGTAAACTGGATTGATCACGGTTCAATGGAAATCCGACATGTTGATGGAACTCCGCTGAGTGAAGGACCTTATGGCACTCCCACGGTATGGTTTGAAAATAATACCTGGTATTTGTTTTATGAACGTAATGATCAAGGTATTTGGCTAGCTACTTCAAAAGATCTGGGAATATGGACAAATCTACAGGATGAGGCAGTTATTGAAATGGGACCTGAAACATATGACCAATATGGTCTAGCCGTTAATCAAATCATTAAATACCAAGGATGGTATTATGCCTATTATCATGGGACAGCTGTCAAAGATTGGAGCGAGTGGACAACTAATGTGGCGGTTTCAAAAGATTTGGTCAAATGGGAAAAATATCAACGGAACCCGATCATGAGTGAGAACAAATCCAGTGGAATTTTGGTCCATGATGGCGAACAATTTCGTCTGTATACCATGCATAACCAGGTGGCAGTTCACTTTTCAGAGGCTATAAAAAATTCGAGTGAATAATCTAAGAAAGCTCGTTTTCTAGACTTTATAAAACTCCACCAACTTACCTTCATAGCCTGCATTCCCTACTCGATCAATTAAGGCGAGTCGATCTTCCTCGCTCATTTGTACGAACGATTTAGCCAGCTCAATTTTTTCTTGAATCATTTCAGCGTGGTCTGGACCAGTTATTAAAACACTGATGGGTAACGACCACACAAAATGCAGGGCTTCTTGTACCGTTACAATATTGGGTACCAATTTGGGTTTGTCACCTCCATAAAAATGACGTGTTCCGCCAAAGAAACCACCGTTGGAGAGTGTCTTCATGGCCAAAATTCCCATATCCCGATCTACCAGGATTGGCATGACATTATTAATAAAGCTTTTATAAGAGGGATCAAAACAGTTGATCGGCATTTGACAGGTTTCTAAAATATCAGTGCGTTCTAGCATGCGCTGGTGCGCATTAAAATCTGAATGACCAGTAAAGCCAATAAATCGGGCTTTTCCACTTTCTTTGGCTTTTATTGCCACTTCAAGAACACCGTTGTCAATTCGATTATCTACATCGGCCGGGCTAGTAACCGCATGAATCTGCCAGAGATCTATATAATCTGTCTTCAGACGTCGCAAGGAATCTTCCAAATGTTGTTGAGCCAGTTTCCCATTCCTGGCCGTAGATTTGGTCATAATGAAAACCAAATCCCGATATTTGGGCACAAGGAATTTCCCATACTTTTGTTCAGCCCCTCCCGAATTGTAGGATTCTGCATTGTCAAAAAAACGCACACCGCCTTCCAAAGCAGTTTCCAGGATCGCCTGAGCTGTTTTGTCATTTGATTTTCCGATATGTGCGCCACCCACACCCAACATGGTCACCTGCTGGCCGGTCTTGCCTAACTTCCTTAGTGGTAAGAGTTCACCTAATCGATCACGTTGAATCAAAGAAGTACCTTTACCATCCTGGATTGTCAGGATAATACCAGCAGTCATGCCAGCCAGTATTCTTAAAAATGATCTTCGATCTTTTTTCATAAGCATTAGTTTAAAAGCGGAACAAACAATGCAACAAATAAGATTTTGGCATTTTGATTTAAGTATTAATAACCATTCTCTTCTTGCAAATTAAGATATGGTTTCATGGCAAACAAATAATTCTTTTAGAATTGTTGTTATCATTCATCAACCTATTCATGTAGCATTAAATAAATAATTCTGAACACGCTCCAATCAGCTTGAATTAGTTAGTATTCTTACAAAATTTTGCTTTACCTAGGCATTGAAGAATATTCTCTCCGAAATATAATACATAGGAGGTGATTTATCAAATGCTGAAGATGTGTATATTTAAGGTACCATTAGATTCGTTTTGTCTATGTTTAATAAATTCA
>JAHEJC010000445.1 GCA_024639065.1 Lewinellaceae bacterium
TAACCAAAAAGGCCATTCATTCTGCATTCCATTTTCTGCGGTGTAATGAATAAAATTAGTACCATCGAATTTGGTCAAGCCATGATTGTAAACACCGATCCAAAGGTTACCATTTATATCTTCGACCAACTTTCCAGTATTGTTAGATGAGAGACCATCCTCCTCTGTATATCGAGTAAAAAATGCCTCGCCAGGCACTTTGGATTTCGGGAGTATGGTTGTTTTTGGTTCACCTGCCCGGACTACCTGCGGAGCATTTTCGGATGTTATTCTAGTTACCTTAGGTGGAGTAATGCTGTCCTGAATTACCACTCCATTTATTTTCGTAATCGAGACATTTGGACTGAATATCTGTTCTTTTTGTGGTTGAGTGCAACTGACTATTATGAGGAGCCAACATAGAAATAGCAGGGAATGTAACGGAGCCTTAAGAGAAAGAGATGTGAATACACGGTAATGCACGAACAACACCGAAAATATCATAGCAATTGGTCCAACCAATTGATATTTCGGTTTATCTCGTTTTTTAAAATTTATAGTATTTCCCATTAATATGGTTTTATTGTTACCAACGGCCAAGCTAGCCGGCGGCCGAGCGAATACGAAGGCAATGCATCAAATCTATCAATTTGATTTATTGTTCCTAGAAACTTCCAGTCAAGTTTCTCCTCAAAATTGTATACTTTTCTTTCATAGGAGCGAATATACGATACCACCTGCAGCTGAGACAATTTGAGCTAAAAAATTTAATCTTTGAGCAAATCCTTGGTTAAGGTCAAAACTTGTTATGAACAGTACTTGATAATACGATAGTCGCTCCGACCAATGGGGTGTTGTCACCTTGATCTTAAATCCAGTCCGAAACCGACCGGTAATAACTAATATACACCATGTATGGCCTCATTACGTCGTCCTGGATGATGGATCTAAACAATTCTATTCTGGCACATGCCTGGAACAAGGGAAATATACCGTCTTAAAACTAGAAGTTAAGTATTTCCTAATCACTTATTATTCTCTGAAGCCTTGGTAGAATTGCATTCATAGTCCTGGATCAACCATTGTTCCATTCATAAATTGATATTTCGGGACTGATGGAATCTATTGTATTTTTTCAATCCCATAATCAACAATACTCAAACGATCATCAGCAATAATATAAAGGCTTGGTAAAATGAAAAAGGGTAAAACTACGCAACGATTTTGGCCTTTTATAAATACTCCCAATTAAGCACACTTTACTAATTAGGTTGCAATGCTATGTTGCAAAAACAGACCTTTTTCTTCATAGACTCAAAACCATATCCTTGAAAATACTTATTTTAATGGATATAACCGCTTACAAATAAGCACTTAATGACAAGATTTGAAATTCAGGTGCCTTCTTTCCAGTTATTTGTTTTTACTGAGCTAAAGGCAATACATGGCTTCCTTTATACTTGCTGGTTATTTCTTCTACCCTCATTTACCCTTGAGAATAAAACCAAATCAAGAATTCCCTCTTCCTATATGCCTGATTTAGGTAAGGCAGGCCATCGCAATCTATTTACTTTCCTGATCCTTTTTTTGCCCTACCTACTTCTTGCCCAATATCAAGAACCGGACTTTGAAAAAATTCCTATCGAAATTGATGGTATAGTCCACAATAGCAATGTAGAGGCGATAGCGCAGGATCACGAAGGGTTCATTTGGATGGTTACCAACAGTGGTCTTGTTAAATACGACGGGTATCAATTTAAAACTTATCAAAACATTCCGGGTGATTCAACCTCTTTACCTCGAATTATAACTCAAGCCTTAATTGTGGACTTTACCGGTGATCTTTGGGTAGGATCAAATTCTGGTCTGAGCCGATACGATTCTGGATGTGATTGCTTTTTTCGGTATTCGGCCGATACAGCACCAAAAGGAAAGATAACAGCCATCACGGAAGATCCCGCAAAAAACCTCTGGATTGTGGCGAAAGAAGAAGGTCTGTTTCGCTATGAGCGCGCAAGAGATCGCTTCACCCGCTTTCTACACGATCCAAAAGACCCGAACACAATTGTCAATTATATTGTAACCATACTACTGGCAGACCGCCAAAACCATATTTGGATTGGGACCGGCAATGGTATTTGGGATAAGACAGGCGGGCTTATCCGTTTTGATCCCATGACTGGTGAAGTAAAACAGTTTTTGCACGAACTTAATAATCCCAATAGTTTAATCGACAACAGGGTAAGCGCTCTTTTAGAAGACCGGGAAGGCTTGATTTGGGTAGGGACATATAAAAACGGACTACACTATTACGACCCGGAGAAGAATGCATTTGTTCGAATGATGTATGACCCCGCTGACCCAGATCGTTTGTATGCCCCTCCAGGAAAAAAGGTTTGGGAGAGTCCTCCGTTTGTGAAAATACTGCATCAGGATCAGAAAGGTGGATATTGGATAGGTACTTGCGGTGGAGGCATTAACCATTTTGAATCGGGCACAAACAAAATTACTCATTATGCTACTGATCCGGATAATTCTAATGGCATCACTAATGATAAGCTTTGGTCTTTTTATGAAGACCGGTCCGGTCAATTCTGGTTGGGCTGTCATACCCAGGGAGGTCTTCATAAAATGAATCCGTCATTACGAAAAATTACCAGATATCCCGAGTTAAATAATATGCACGTGATGAGTATTCTCCAAACTCAGAAGGAGTCGGATATACTCCTATTGGGCACTTTATATAAGGGACTCCAACAACTGGATTTAAAGACGGCTAAAATTAAACCACTCCATCATAAATTAAATGAAAGTATAATTAATACGAAAAATGTTCGGGAAGTATATGAAGATTCGAATGGATTGCTCTGGCTAGGATTTGGGTTTAGCAACTCTGAAGATAGTTTTAGAGCTAATGAACTTGGAAAAGGATTGGGTCGCTTCGATCCACAGACAGGTAAATTCAAACACTACGAGATTCCTGTAAATACCGTTGACTCATTCCACAATACTGTGTATCGAATCTGCGAAGACCGGGAAGGTTTTTTATGGATCGGAACCGGGAGGCGTGGACTTTTCCGTTTCGACAAAAAAGACGAAACTTTCAAACGCTATATTTTACCCGGTAAAAAACCGCTGGCCAATGATTCTGAAATTTTTGTGGTTGAAAAGGATTCTGGTGGCACCATTTGGGTTGGAGATGATGAGGGAGAGGGAGCCTTGTTTCGTTATGATCGTCAATATGATCGCTTTAGCGCCTACTTGGAAGGTTATCAGCCTTTATGTTTTTATGAAGATGAATTTGGTCAGTACTGGATGGGTACAGCTCAAAAAGGATTACTACATTTTAACCGGGATAAAAGCACTTTTCGACAATATACTATAGAGGATGGATTGCCCAGCAATCGAGTGTCTAGCATACTCGAAAGCCCTAAGGGTATATTCTGGGTGTCTACTGACAAAGGAATAGCGAAATTTGATTTGGAGTCAAATGGATTTATTTCAAGCGGTCTTCCCAGGCATGAATTCCATCTGGCTACCCTAAAATCTGATGATGGCCAGCTATTCTTCGGAGGGAGTGGCGTACTATTCTCATTCTATCCAGATCAGGTAGGCGGTAATCTTATTCCTCCGGAAATAAATCTGACTGGGTTAAATGTATTAGGTAATCCTTATGATCTTCACAATATTACTTTTGAGGAATCAGAGAAAATTGTTCTATCTCATCGACAAAATGATTTGAGTTTCGAATACACAGGGATTCATTTCAGCAATCCTTCTAAGAATAAGTACAAGTATATATTGGAACCTTATGATCTCGAATGGATTGAAGGCGGAACCCAACGAGTGGCTCGATATACTAATCTCGATCCAGGAGATTATTATTTTCGAGTCATGGGATCAAATGACAATAATATCTGGAATGAAAAAAGTAAATCTCTTCAGTTCACTATCAAGTCGGCGTGGTGGACAAGGTGGTGGGCATATCTCCTATACATCACATTTTTAAGTGCAATCGCATATGGCTTTTATCGATTTCAACTCTCAAAAAAATTAGCAGTGGAAAAAGGAAGACGACTGAAGGAAATCAATCAATTAAAAAATAGCCTGTATACCAATATCACCCACGAATTCCGAACGCCACTAACCGTTATTCTCGGAATGGCGGATAAGCTTAAATCTAACGTCGAAAATGAGGCATTGAATGGAGCAAAAAAATCATTAGAAATGATTCGGCGAAATGGGCAAAAACTTTTGCGTCTCGTTAATGAAATGCTTGATTTAGCGAAACTGGAAACTGGTAATTTAGAATTACAATTGATACAATCCGATGTGGTCCCATTTGTAAAATATGTAGGGGAAAGCTTTCACTCTTTAGCTGAAGAAAATGAAATCAATCTTGTTGTTTATGGAGAGATTGATCAATTGATGATGGATTTTGATAGCGAAAAACTGGAGACGATTATTTTAAACTTGTTGTCGAATGCCATAAAATTTACGCCCCCTCGTGGTAAAATAATTGTTCACCTCAATCAGGCTCGCCTTGCTAATAAACCATTCTTTATTATTAAAGTAAAGGATACCGGCACAGGGATTCCCGAAAATGATTTATCCTATATTTTCAATCGATTCTACCAAGTTGACCGTTCATCCACAAGACAGGGTGAAGGTACAGGTATTGGTCTTGCACTGACCAAAGAATTGGTGGAATTGATGAACGGAGCCATTCAAGTGAAAAGCACGGTGGGAAAAGGTAGTGAGTTCACCGTCCAAATTCCTATAATGAATAATGCCATAAAAAGAGAAGCGATACCACTGTCCTCAGCACAACAAATACATTTACCTTCTATCACACCTAACACCGTAAGTTCATTTCAAGACAGCGGAACATTACCACTCCTTCTTATCATCGAAGACAATATTGATGTCACGTACTATTTGAAAGCATGCCTTGAAGATCAGTATCAAATTCTGAGCTGCAACAATGGAAAAGAGGGTCTTGAAAAAGCAATTGAAATTTTACCGGATATTATTATCAGCGATGTGATGATGCCGGAAATGGATGGTTTTGAAGTTTGTAAAATATTAAAAGAAGATGAACGATCCAGCCATATTCCGATTATACTGCTTACTGCCAAAGCTACCTCCGAAGATAAACTCATTGGGC
>JAHEJC010000446.1 GCA_024639065.1 Lewinellaceae bacterium
AGTGTTTAATTTTATGGAGGTTGTAAAGAACAAAATTAGACTTATAATATTTTTTAAAATTGGTGACCTAATCCTACACTACAAGACAGATATTAAGCACTTCAGCTTCATTTCATAGATGAAAGATAAAATTTTAATTTAAAATATTATGCAACATAATATCATATTTATTTTCAATTTATTCCTTTTTGCTATCGCTTTAAACGGACAAAATAATTTTGAAGATCATCAGGTTTTTGTGGTTGGAAACCTAGATGGAATGGATAGTGATGCATTAGAATTAAAATCACTAGAAAATACTCTTTCTCAGCAGACTGGTGAATTCACCTTACTGGTAGCCGGAGACTTTACATCGGAGAAAAAATGGAAAAAGAAATCTTCAGATAAAGAATTTGCCATCATTGATAAATTAATTTCATTGGTTGGTGATAGGGGAAATATTGTTTTCATTCCAGGTGAAAAAGAATGGGATAGAGGAAGCGACAATGGTTTCGATAAAGTTAAGAAAGTTGAAAAATATATTGAAAATAAAATTGGTAAACACAGATCATTCTTTCCAGAAGGTGGATGCCCCGGTCCAACAGTTGTAGAGGTAAATAATCACTTAAAGATCATTATCATTGATTCACAATGGTTTCTTCAGGATAACCGTCCTGAAGAAGAAGACGCTGCTTGTAAATACATCGAGTCAAGAGAGTTGTGGGATGAATTAAGCGGACTTCTTTCTGAAGAAGATAACAAAAACACAATAGTCGCCCTCCATCATCCTATACTTAGCTTTGGAAGTTATGCGGGCTATACCCCAATTAGTAAACATCTTTCACCTCCTGTGATCGGTTCAATTGTGGCTGCATACAAAAGAAATGTTGGCGGAAAACTAAATTTAAACAATGAATCATTTAGGGAGTTCTCAACTAAAATGATGGAAATAGCTCAAGATCATCAGGGACTTATTTTTGTCTCGGGCCATGAGTACGATTTGCAATTAATAGATCATTTCAATAGTTTTTACATTAGCAGTGGTTCTATTTCGAAGTCTAAGCATGTTGCAAATAAAAAAGAGACAATATTTAGCAAAAGCACAAAAGGTTTTACAAAAATAGGGTTTGCTGGTTCAGGTAAAGTCGACATTGACTTTTACAAAATAAAAAAAGACAATACAGCAGATATCATTTTTCATAAACAACTTTATGCAGCTCCCTGTGAGAAGGATTTGCCTGGTGTACCACTAAATCCTTCCTTTTCTCCTTGTGCGGATGAGAAAGTTGTGACCTACTCTGAGGCTGACAGAAAGTTTCCAGAAAGTGGTTCTGCCATACCGGATGCAGAGTATAAAAAAAGTGGATTTGGTAGATTTTGGTTGGGAAAATATTATCGGGATGTTTGGGCTGCACCTGTCAACAATGTTCCTTATCTGGATATTACAAAGGTAGAAGGAGGCTTGGTCCCTTATGCAGAAGGAGGCGCAGGAGAATCTACTTCACTTAAATTTAAAACAAAAGACGGAAGAAAATTTGCTTTTAGATCAGTAGATAAGGATCCTCAAAGACGTCTGCCAGAAGAGCTTCAAAATACTCTTGTTAGCAACATAAATAAAGATATGATAGCTCATCAGCATCCTTTTGGTCCTCTTGTTGCTAAAGTATTTCTTGAAAAACTAGGTTTACCCCACACCGATCCAAAATTGTTTATTATGCCAGACGATCCGGCATTAGGAAGGCATCGAGAAACCTTTAAAGAGATGTTGGGAACGCTTGAGATAAAACCTGAAGGTAAAAAAAGAACAACTCCAGGCTACAGGAATGCAGATAAGGTGCACGGAACCTTTCAAATGTATCGGAAACTTCTGGACGACAGTAAAAACCGACTAGAGGTTGAAGGATATATAAAGTCGCGGTTATTTAACATTTGGATGGCAGATTGGGACAGACATGAAGATCAATGGAAATGGCTGGGATATGAGACCGACGAAGGATTGGTTTATAAAGTATTCCCAAAAGATATGGATAAAGTGTTTGCTATTTTGGATGGTTTATACAGCATTATGGACTGGGAATCCATGTCAGAGACGATTGGTACTTTTAGAGATGATTACAAGGGTTTAGAAAGCCTCAACTTTAAAAGCAGGAACATGGACAGATGGTTGACTAATCGTGTAACAAAGGAAGTATGGCTGAAAGAAGTTAAGGAATTTGTGCAATTGATGAGTGATGAGGTTATTGAGGAAGCATTGTCTGCAATGCCTCCAGAAGCTTATAAGGCATCGGCAGATAGAATTAGGAAAGGGCTTAAAATTAGGCGTGATAAACTTCCGGAGGCGATAGAAAAATACTATGGGATACTGGCAAAATACATAGACATTCCAGGTACAAACAAACATGACAAGTTTATAGCCGATAGAAAGTCAAATGGGGATGTCGAGGTTACTGTTTTTCGAATTAACAAAAAAGGAGAAGAGCAAGAACAGATCTACAATCGTTTATTTAAACAAAATGAGACTAAAGAAATTCGTCTTTACGGACTAGGTGAGGAGGATGAGTTTTCCATAGAAGGATATTCTGATAAAAGTATATTAATAAGAATTGTTGGAGGAAGAGGAGCTGATTCCATAACTGATAAGTCAAATGTTAAAGGCGGCAGAATAATGACTAGAGTTTATGACGTCCAAAAGAAAGATAAACTAGACCTTGGTTCTGAGGCTAAAACTGTTGACACTTATGAAGAAATAAAATTTAATAGTCAAACACTTTTTGATTATGATTATTCAGCTTTTACACCGAAGTTC
Organism: Lewinellaceae bacterium; assembly: GCA_024639065.1. Lineage (GTDB taxonomy): Bacteria > Bacteroidota > Bacteroidia > Chitinophagales > Saprospiraceae > JAHEJC01. Next base: position 2,786 of record JAHEJC010000446.1, read on the forward strand.
GGCTTTAACTCTGACGATGGTTGGATCTTTGGTTTTAATTATTCCAAAATAAAGAGAGGCTTTGGGACAAGAGAGTATTTAAAGAAAACTAAAATTGGAGCTTCCTTTACCACTCAAACTAATTTCAACTTTAATTTGGATCAAATTTGGAGAAGGCGTACAACAAAATGGGATTTAATTTTAGGTGTTAAAGGTGCAAGGAATGATAGATTTTTTCAACAATTTTATGGATTTGGTAATAATTCTGTAATCGATATCGAACTTGATGCCAATCAATTCTACCGCAATAGTCTATCAATTTATCAAGGAAAGATTGGATTGAATAGAACGTTTTGGTATCGCTCGCAATTTCAATTGTCACTTTTAGCTGAATATTTGGATGTAAATCCCAGGCCTATGGATGATGAGGGTGAAACTATTTATGATGATTTTTCTGAACCAATAGGTCTTGGAAGTTCTTTCCTAGCGGGCCCTGAAATGAATTTAGTATTAGATTTTACGGACAATAAATACTTGCCAACTCGAGGAATGAAATTCAAATTTTATGGTTATGGTTTTTATAATTCCGATGAAAACCTAGATTTTGGGGGAAGAATAGATGCAGAAGGAACGGTGTATATTTCAGTCGGTAATAAAAAACCAATTACTTTATCAGTAAGAGGGGGTTACAGTCAAGTATTAGGAGATGTTCCATTTTATTATCAGAGCACTATTGGTCAACAATCAAATCACAGAGGGTATAATAGAAATCGATTTGTTGGAAATCGTGCTGCTTTTTTTAACAATGATCTCAGATTTCATTTAGGATCAATCCAAACACCATTGGTCAGCATCAAGTATGGAGTATATGGATTATATGATATAGGAAGGGTATGGATAGATGACGAAATATCTGATAATTGGCATACTGCATGGGGTGGTGGGTTTTATATCATGCCATATAAAGAGCAATTCAATTTCAACTTTACTTATGCCAGGTCTGAAGAAGAAAAATCAATAATTAGCGTGGGGCTAGGATTTTTTGTACATTAAATAATATAGTTTCAATATCCTTTTCAAATGATTAAAACACCCCTAATTTCAAGTTGTGTCGATTATGTCAAAGAATTATTAGAGGCATATGAAGATAAGCTTTATTATCACAATTTTGAACATGCTTTACGTACTGCAAAATCTGTTGGTGAATTGGCTGAAGACGCGCAATTATCATCTGATACGAAAGAAGATTTGGTCATTGCTGCTTTTTTCCACGATGTAGGATATATAAAAAATCCTAAAGACCATGAAGAAATCAGTAAATCTATAGCTTTAAAATTTCTGGAATCGCGAAATATTTCAAATGAAAAACGCAATAGAATAGCAGCATATATTCTTGCGACGAAAGATGATTGGGATGGAGATGACGAAATTGCATTATTGCTTAAAGATGCAGTTATGAGTGGGTTGGCTTCAAAAAAGTATCTCGAGCATGCTGAAGAATTAAGACTTGAAATGAATGCCATTTCAGGCTCTAAAATAACCGAAGAAGAATGGTTGATAAAAAATATCGACTTCATGGAAAAAACTGATTATGTGACGAATTCGGCTTTCAATAGATATGATAAAAAGAAGAAGAAAAACCTTAAAAAACTGTATAAAATGAAAAAAGAAAAGCTGTCTACCATAACTTCAAGTAAGACTGCTCAGACTCAGTTAAAAACCTCCCTAAGAAACCACATTAATTTAAGTACAATCGCTGATAATAAAGCAAATATGATGTTAAGTGTCAATACAATAGTAATAACTGTGGGACTGCCGCTGATGAACAATCATATATTTGAGAATAAGCTCTACCTGATACCTATTGTCATAATAGCTATTTCCAGTATTATCTCTATGACATTTGCTACCCTCTCTACCCGGCCAATAAAAATGGAGGGTTACACCGATTTATCAATGATCCCGAAGAAAAAGACTAATTTATTCTTTTTCGGAAATTTTTATAACATGAATTTTGATGATTACGAAGTGGGAATTAGAAAGGTAATTAGTGATGATGAAATATTGGAGAATTCAATTGCACGAGATCTATTTTTCTTAGGTAAGTCTTTGGGGAAAAAATTTAACTACTTAAGAATTTGCTACAATGTATTCCTGATTGGTATGATGCTCACAGCCATAACCTATGTATTTGTATCTATGGTGATAGAGGTATAATTTCACCAATGGCTACTTTCTCGATATTTTACAAGGCTCTATAATAATTTTATCTTTTTGTTCTAAAATAACGAGAGTCCGGGGTGTAAATAATGAAATAATGCCATATCGAGATTGAACTGATTATATAGTTGCTGTTCTATAAAATAAGATTGTAA
>JAHEJC010000447.1 GCA_024639065.1 Lewinellaceae bacterium
ATTTATTGTTTAATGACCTGAAAGTTCGGAGTAACCAATACCATTCAAAGATAGCTGGCAGAACCGTTGTGTAGGAAAGTAATTGCCATGAAATATTTCCAAAATTACAGAATATCTCATTGTTTGGATAATACCAATTTTCCATCACAAAGAAATTCTGGTATTCGAAAACAAACCAGCTTACCGCAGAAACTACGCCTAGTAATTTCATTGTGTTGGGTCTGGAAGACACCAAGGAAATACCATTATTCCTTTTATAAACAATCCCATCTAAAACAAAAATAAAACCCCACCATAACGGCACAAAAGTATAATGGTCAATTGGCTGAACCAGATCAAACCTTCCCCACATAAAGAACCATGAAACTAAAGTAACTATTAGCCCAGGCACGAACCATTTAGGAAAGCCAACAGCCTGGAATTCTTTTTTCTCTTCGATTTGAGGTTTTTTAAATCCATATATACGAGGAAATAAAAAGAAGGATAAAATGAAAAGTGCAATAATTGAACAAACAATAAAAGCGGTTTGATTGAAACCAGGGTCCTCTACTGCTTTTTGAGCCGGAAACTCACCATATCCAGGGGGAAGTCCTCCCCATTTAAGATAACTGCCAATTAGAGGCAAGATGAACAAGAGAACAAATGAAACAAGCAACAAGGATTTCTTCTTCATATAATATCTTTGTTAATAGTATATCAATTCTCCAGTGGTCCATTGCTATATTACAAAATAAGAAAATTATGACAATAAATGATTAGTCGATAAATATTAGATTAAAGTTCATATTCCAATTGGTACTCTAAAATTATCACTTTCGAAGAAAATAGGTATATCCCTATCTAATTTATCCAATTTGGTCAGTAAAGGAAATTAACTTATTCATTATTAAGATATTCTATGATGTTGTTCTCAATTCTTTGTTCAATATTTTCAAAATGTTCTCGGACAAACGAGGTTCCGGTCAATTTTTCATACAGCTCTATATAACGATCCGAAATCAATTTAACGAAAGTGTCGGGCATATCTGGCATCTCCTGACCATCTTTACCTTGAAAGCCATTTTCCATCAACCATTCCCGGACAAACTCTTTGGATAATTGCTTTTGACGTTCACCGTTTGCTTGTCTTTCCCCATAACCATCTGCATAATAATATCTGGAGCTATCCGGTGTATGGATTTCATCAATTACAAAAATCTCATCATGATACTTGCCAAATTCATACTTCGTATCAACTAAAATAAGTTCTTGTTCGGCAGCCATTCGTGATCCCACCTCAAAAAGAGCATACGTATATTTCTCAAGAACGGCATAATCCTCAGCTGAAACAATACCTTGACTGATTATTTCTTCCTTGCTGATATCTTCATCATGGCCTTCTTCCGCTTTGGTTGCTGGGGTAATAATCGGTGTTGGAAATCGGTCGCTCTCTTTCATCCCGTCTGGCATTTCCACACCACAAATGGTCCGTTTACCCGTTTTATACTCACGCCAACTATGCCCAGCCAGATACCCACGGATGACCATTTCTACTTTAAAAGGCTCACATCGTCTACCTATAGCGACATTGGGATCGGGTATTGAATCTAACCAATTCGGGACTACATCTTCAGTGGCATGTAAAAAATATCCGGCAATTTGGTTTAAAACTTGTCCTTTATAGGGGATGGGTTTAGGAAGGACATGATCGAAAGCGGATATCCTGTCGGTTGCAATCATAATCATCTTGTCACCAATAGAATACACATCCCTTACTTTTCCGTGATAAACTTGCTGATCAGGATGAAAATTAAAACTGGTACTTGCTAGTCCGTTATACATATGATTGATTTGAATAAGGAACAAATTTTGCCGTAAAATGTCGCAATATAGGTGCTTCTTCAATTATTTTGAAACCTTGTATTGTATCTTTTTTGTCAATTAAGTCGATAATTACTTCAGATACATAGTCCATGTGCGATTGGGTGTATACCCTGCGGGGTATGGCTAACCTTACTAATTCCAATGGAGGTGATATTAATAAGCCATCCGGATTGTATTTGCCAAACATAACACTGCCTATCTCTACGCCTCGAATACCTCCTTCTATAAATAATGCGCAGGCCAACGCATGACCAGGATATTGGTTCAAAGGTATGTGAGGTAAGAATGCTTTTGCATCCAGGTAAATAGCATGGCCCCCGGTAGGTAACATTAATGGTACATTTGCTTTTTGTAGTTTTTCACCAATGTATTCGATACTTCTGATTCTATATTCCAAATAATGGTCATCGATAATCTCCTCAAGGCCTTGAGCAATTGCTTCCAAATCTCTTCCTGCCAGACCTCCATACGTAGGAAATCCTTCGGTTACGATTAATAAGTTTCGAGCTTGCTGAGCTAAGTCAGGATCTCTTAAAGCTAAAAAACCACCAATATTTGCAAATGCATCTTTCTTGGCACTCATTGTAATTACATCAGCATGCGAAAATATCTCATTACAAATACTAATGATACTTTTATCTGTATATCCAGCTTCCCTTACTTTAATAAAATAGGCATTCTCAGCAAATCTGCATGCATCAATGACCAACATTATATTATGTTTTTTGGCGATCTTTGCAGTAGCACTTATATTTTCTAAAGATACAGGTTGGCCCCCTCCAGAATTATTCGTAATAGTAAGTATGATAGCCGGAATGTTTTCCGGTTGGTATTTTCTAATCGCTTCGTCTAATGCACTCACATCAATATTCCCTTTAAAGGGAGCAATCTTATGTGGATGTTTCCCTGCTTCCGTGATAAGATCGATCCCTTCGGATCCTGCGTATTCAATATTGGCTCTGGTGGTGTCAAAAAGAGTATTACTTAAAAAAACTTTTCCAGGACCACCAATGATACTAAATAGAATTTTCTCGGAAGCCCTCCCCTGGTGAGTAGGTATGATGATGGGCATTTGAGTAATGTTTTGGACCGATTTTTTAAAACGATAGAAACTAGATGATCCTGCATAAGATTCATCCCCCCTCATCATGCCAGCCCATTGCTCACTACTCATTGCAGAAGTTCCACTGTCAGTCAATAAATCTATAATAACATCTTTGGATTGTATCAAAAACGGATTGTAATGTGCTGCTTCTAAAATTTTCTTTCGCTGTTCTTTTGTCGTGAAATAGATGGGCTCTACTGACTTAATCCTGAATGGTTCTATAATGGTTTTCATTCGACTATAATATTTCAAAAACATTACTTAAAATCTCCAAATTGCAGGTTCGAGTAAATAATAATTAAGTGGTCCCTACTCCAATAATTTACTAAAAATAGTTCAACTATAAGCATGGAAAGCATTTTAATTTTGGATCTATTAACATAAAAAAAGACCTAGTGCAAATGCCTTAGGTCTTTCAATATTCCAAACGAAATATTTCTAATAAACAAAAACTAATTATCTCGGTGACGGATATTTGCCTGAGCAGCAACCAATCTTGCTATAGGCACTCTATAAGGAGAACAACTAACGTAGTCTAATCCGATCCGCTCGAAGAAGTCGATTGATTCCGGATTACCTCCATGCTCACCACAAATACCTACTTTAAGATTCTTTCTAGTTTTTCTTCCTTTTTTTGCAGCGTAATTTACTAATCTACCCACACCGCGCTCATCGATCCTTTTGAATGGATCATAATCCATAATACCCTGTTCCAAATAGGTGGGCAAAAACTTGCCAATATCATCTCTAGAAAATCCAAAAGTCATCTGGGTCAGGTCATTTGTACCAAAGGAAAAGAATTCAGCTCTTTCCGCGATAATGTCGGCGGTTAATGCAGCTCTTGGTATCTCAATCATTGTACCTACCTTGAATTGGATCTTATCCTTTCGTTCGGCAAATACTTTTTTGGCAGTCGAGCGTATGATTCCTTCTTGTTGTTCAAATTCACGTAGCCGACCAATTAATGGGACCATGATTTCAGGGTGGGGATGGATACCTTCTTTCTTAATATTGAGTGCTGCTTCGATAATAGCCCTAGTTTGCATTTCAGTAATTTCAGGGAAAGTGATTCCCAAACGGCAACCTCGATGACCAAGCATTGGATTGATTTCATCCAGTTTCTCAATTTTGTCTTGGATGGATTCCAAATTTACATGCATATCATCAGCCATTTCTTCTTGACTGCTGAGCTCATGTGGTAAAAATTCATGCAAGGGAGGATCCAGTAGTCTGATGGTAACTGGCTTTCCTTTCATTTCTCTAAAAATGCCTTCAAAATCACTTCGTTGCATAGGTAATAGTTTCGCTAATGCTTTTCTTCGACCTTCTTCGTTTCCAGCCAGAATCATTTCTCGAACCGAATTGATTCGATTACCTTCAAAAAACATATGTTCGGTTCGACATAAGCCAATTCCTTTGGCACCAAACTTTTTGGCCACCGCAGCATCTTCCGGACTATCAGCATTGGTGCGTACCGACATACGTGCGTATTTATCTGCTAGCCGCATCAACCTGGCAAAATAATTATCAACTTTTGGTTCTTTTGTAGGTATTTGAACTGGATAAACTTCTCCAGTGTTACCGTTCAACGATATCCAATCTCCTTCTTTTAAGGTAGCTCCATTTACCGTCAATAGGTGTTGCTTATAATCCACCGTTAAGGCACCTGCACCTGAAACACAACATTTACCCATTCCCCTTGCTACCACAGCCGCATGAGATGTCATGCCACCTCTTACGGTTAAGATTCCATTGGCTACGTGCATTCCTCTCAAATCTTCCGGTGAAGTTTCTTGACGTACCAATATAGTTTCTTTCCCTGCTGCAGCCCATGCTTCTGCATCATCAGCAAAAAATACAATCTGACCAGTAGCGGCACCTGGAGACGCTGGCAATCCTTGAGCTAATACCGGAGCATTCTTTAAGGCTTCATCTTCAAAAACAGGGTGTAATAAATCATCAATTCTTAAAGGATCCATACGCAACAGGACCGTTGGCTCATCTATCATACCCTGTTCAAGCATGTCCATACCAATTTTTACCATCGCCTGACCAGTACGTTTTCCTGAGCGTGTTTGAAGTATCCATAATTTTCCTTCCTGGATCGTAAACTCCAGGTCTTGCATATCACGATAGTGATTTTCTAACTTTGTCTCATACT
>JAHEJC010000092.1 GCA_024639065.1 Lewinellaceae bacterium
GCAAAAATAGCCACCATAAAAAGCCATCTGAACCCATGCAGCCTGAGAGTTAGATAATTCAAGTACTTTCTTAAAAGCCTGTACCATCGGATCCGTCACTGCATTCGCAAATCCCCAAAGGGCAAATAAGGACGTGATTAAAATAAAGGGAATCAGTATCTTTTTAGATACGATTGGATGTTTCGCTGTTTCACTCATGCTTCGGCTGAAGTTTGTTGATCTAATTTTTGTGTAAGTGAATCTTAACTTTATTTCATTTGAGTCGTTAAACTCCTCGAATAAGTTTCCTACTAGAGAACTTTAACATTCTTACCCAAGCCCACAAAATAACATTGTACATGCATTTATCATGATTTATAGCTACTAATAATGCAAAATTAATGCTTTATTGACCCAACTAAACGAATTATATATCACTTAGGACATTTTTCCAAGTTCCCTTAGGAATCAATGCTGCATCTAACGGTCCGGACCTACCAATTGTTTGAATATCAATGAGGTCAGCCAAGGTATCCAGGTTAATATCAGAAAGTAATTCATACTCACCCGATTCCAGCAATAGTATCACGCCAGCCATTCTTTTTAAATATTTGATAGAGCTATTCAGGTGCCAAGATTTGTTGTCCTATAACGCTTCAAATTTTCGAGATGAATAAAAGTAAACCTATTTTTCGCTCTGGATCAATTGTTCAAGACTATCTATCATTGTATGATAAAATCCATCGAAAACACCTTTCATCTTCTCTTCAGCATCTTGCTCCACATTGAAATTGCAACCCCAGGTTACTTCAGCACTATTTGCGTCAATCGCCTTGACGTTTATTGTGCTTACATAATCGGTTATAGGAAATGGCCCGGTAAGAATTCTATATTCCAGTTCCATATTTTCATTATCCAGTCTGTCGAGCACCTCATTGATTTCTGCTCCATCCGGTAAAGTGCAAGTTCTTTTTGCTCCAGCTCCCTGTCCTTCAACTACAGATTTCGCAATAGGTGAAAAATGTTCAATGCCACTGAAAGCAGCTAATTTAGACCAGACGTCTTGAGCAGATGCTTCAATAGATTTTGAAACGGTAACGTTTGTCATTGTTCATTGTTTTAAAGATTAGAAGATCGAATTAAGTACTAACTCGAGCCTTGATTTTCAGAAGATAGTCTTTTTAAGTTGAAGTACAGCATGGAAACGATTTATTCCTATTTAATGTTCTAAATATTCCATACCCAATTTTGTTGTAAAAAGGATGGTATCGTCAAGTTTGGTTAGATATCTATGATAATGGTAACCTTGATGCTTTATGCTAGTGAATCATTACGAAGCAAACCCCGTATTAAATGGTGTCTAATTCTTTTAGCAAAAATTCAATTATTAGCTCGGCAAGCGCTGCTGAACCTTCACTGCTGTAATGAACATCATCTGATCCTTTTCCAAATTTCTTGTGAATCTCTACGGATGAATAATAGATATTATTGACCCTCACTGAGTGTTTCTTCATTATCTTTCTGGCCGCTCTATTATATCTTTTGGGGTCTTTCTTAAACCGTCCTGCTTCATTTTGTGGCACATAGGTTGTAGTCACAAAAATTAATTTGGCCCTGGTAGTCTCTTTAAGTTTAGTGACAATGGCATTCAGATTGTCTCGATATTCTTTTAAGGAATAAGTAATGGACCCATTTACTTTATCTCGATTACCCTGAACTTTAGAATCAGGATGCCGATAGCACAAATCCCACAAGCCCCAATTAAACTGTATAATATCCCAATCATCCTGCACAATCCATTCCTCAATTTTTTCCAAACCAGTACCTGAATGTTGGGCATTTCCTGGATTGTGTTTAACAATTGCCTTGCCCGCAAAATAGTTTTGCACAAATGGTGTATACCCTATCGAAATCGAATCACCAATGATTAAAACTTTCGGTTTCTTTGGTGAAAAACTGGTAAGGCATAAAACCAGCAAGATGCCTACCGTAAAATTCAATTTGTCATACATAATTAACAATTGGTTATTACCTGCTTGAAATTAGCTGCCAAATTTAAATTTAATTATTTCCTACGAATATTATCAAACAATTTATTTCTTGGTCACTAGTAGTATCGCTCTGGTGGATGTTATGCTGTAGTTCGATGAATTACTTGATTACGTCGAACCTTTTATCTCGATAATAAAAGACTGACTAAATTCAAGGTCAATTTGAGATTTGGATTGATTATATCAACAACCGATAAACATGCAGGATAGCAAATCAACCTCTTCCTTTTGGAATAGAATTCCACTATGGTTAAGAGCCATTCTAGCAGGACTCTTCATCAGTACTTTAGGTGTATTCTTGGCTACCGCCATGACCGCGCTAATACCGGCACCTTATTCACTCATATTCGTTTTAATATTCCTTTGGTTGTATTGGAAATACTTTAGTGGGCATTGGAAGCCAGTAAGCACTCAAGAATTTCGAAAATCCAATATGCGAACCAATTCGTTGTCAAGGCAGACTTGGATCTGGGCATCCCTGGCAGCAATCTTTTTTATTGTAATTGAGCAATCAGGTTTAGTCTTTACTTTTCGATTGATGGAATTTCCAGCTGAAAAATTTACTTCAGAATACAGTTTTTTGGAAACCGTACCTAGGTGGGCCTCTTGGTTATATGTTATTAGTATAGCCATCGTAGCAGCGGTTTGTGAAGAAGTTGGTTTTAGAGGTTACATGCAGGTTCCGTTAGAAAAAAAGTATGGTCCGATAATCGGTATTGGCATTGTTTCCATCATGTTTGTAGTAGTCCATCTCCACCAGGCCTGGTCTGGCCCTATCTTAATCCATATCTTCATAGTCAGCGTGCTGTTCGGAGTTATTGCCTATTATTCAAGATCTCTAATTCCTGGTATCATCGCTCACTTCATTGTAGATATTTTTAATTTTTCCTTCTGGTGGTCCCCTATTGGCTGGCAATTTGATAAATCACCAATTGGCCAAACTGGAGTGGACAGTCATTTCATTACATGGACAATCATTTTTATAATCAGTATCGGTTTGTTTATTTTATCAATAACAAAACTGAAAAGCTTAAATCAGGTATCTTTTAACAATAACCTGGTTTGAATACGGGTGAGCTGGTTGCGCTGCCATTCCATTTCAGCCAATAGATTGTTCATACAGGTATATTAAGATCAAGGGGTAATTACAAAGAGTAGGTCAGTTGATTCAGGAAGAAACATTAAATAAACTTAGACTAATAAATTCTGGCTATATCGATTTCCGGATCTAAAGCAACACCCTCCAGCAAAAATCTCAACAATTGATCAACGCAATAAGGAGCCAAAGAAACCCCTTTCGTGCCCAATCCATTGATGAAATGGACGAAAGAGTGCTGAGGATGCGTCCCAACTAGTGGTCGCCGGTCCTTTGTCGTCAAGCGAATACCAGCTTTATGATCTATTAGCTCGTAAGGCGAATCAATCCATTTTTCAATAAAATTAGTTAGTCTATTTAGTCCTTTGTCAGAGGGTGTAGGTGTCGTTTGATGCCAATCATTATGCGCACCCACCCAAAATAAATCCTCACTCCAAGGAATCACAAAATGATTCGCTTTTACGATCGAATCATATTTATAATTATCAAACTTAACCAGCAATCGTTCACCAACATTGGGACGTACATAATCATTCCTGTTCAACTCGTTGAACAGGAAACTACCTGCTCCGGAACAATCTACCAATTGATCAAACTGATAGGTTGATAAAATCTGTTTTTTTGAAAAATCAATATGCTCTTGGGTAAGTTTTTGGTTAACAAGTAGGTCCGCTTTTTGCAATAAATTGGCACTATCATTCAAAAATTGAGTAATATCTACTCTGGCAGCCTTACGGGTTATTCCTATTTGATGTTTTGATATAAAATAATCAGGGGTGTCCATCAATTCTTTACTTAAAAATTCATCATATCCAGGTTGGCTGGTTCTTTCCAGCCACAAGTCCTCTTGTTGCTTATCCATCATAATTCGATGAATTTCAGTAGGCCTAAAATAAATGTGACCAGTCAATCTACTGATGGATTCATAAGTAGATTGAGCTATTGAATACAATTCTTCGCTCTTCCAGGATTTTACAAATTTTCTGCCCGTAACCGGATTGATTAAGCCTGAGGTGATTTTACTGGGACTGGATAGATTGAAATCATCAAAGACAACTATGCGGTATCCTTTATCCACTAGTTTGGTTGCAAGTATGGATCCGGTAATTCCCTGACCTATGATGGCGTAATCAAACTGTTTCATAATTTACCCAGGAATGCTTTATCTTTTTTGGTTAGTTTTTCAACGACTAAAGCGTATGAATGATCAATCAGTTCTTTCAATAGATTATCAGATAGTTCACCTTCAAATAAAACCGTATTCCAATGTTTTTTATTCATATGAAATCCAGGTTGAATATCAGGATATGTCTCCCTTAAGCCGATCGCTTTGGCTGGGTCGCATTTTAAGTTTACCGTAAACTCTTCGCTATCCAGTCCGGTGGCTGCAAACATTTTGCCAACCACTTTAAATACTAGGGTATTTTCATCGAACGGGAAAGTCTCTTCAGCACCTTTCAAACACATACAATAATCGCGAAATTCATCAATGTACATTTTAGATTTAATTATGTAGCGGTTAAATAATAACTTTATCTTTCTTTTCCTGGTTCTTTTAGTAAAAATAATCTATTCATATGATAATTGGTATAGGCGGTGTTAGTAGGTCCGGCAAAAGCCAATTGGCCACGAAGCTTAAAAAATATTTAGCGCCTAATCGGGTGATAATAATTGACTTGGATGATCATACAAAATCAACTCAGGAAATACCTATGATACGAGATCGGGTTGATTGGGAATCACCCAGATCGATCGACTGGCCGGTGGTTTTTAAAAAGATAAATAATCTGGACTATGATCACCTCATCATTGAAGGCATATTTGCCTATGCTTATCCGGAGCTATTGTCTCATTATGACCTAAAAATATTTATTAAGATTTCGAAGAAAACGTTTCTTAAACGTCGCCGTAAAGAATCCAGGTGGGGCCCAGAACCGGAATGGTATATCGAACATGTCTGGCAATCTCACTTAAAATCGGGTACACCTGAAACGTTAGATCATACCTACTATTCTGTAAGTGGGGAAACGGTTATAAACGTTGATCGAATCGTCAAATTAATTAATCCAGATCAAATTTAATTGGCTCCTTAAGGTCAGCGATTTAGGGCTAATAGCTTATTGTACCTACAAAGCCCATCCGTTAACAATATCTAAAAATAGTTTGATCAGATAATAGGCTATCTTTCTAACTCGTTTTCAATAAAATTCCTCGATATATAACTGAAGGCATACTTAATCAATTAATGTTACCAATATGAAAGTTAAGTTGCTATTTTTTCCTGTTTTATGCTTACTCATTGCCTGCCAAAAAGAACCACTTATAACCTTAGTTGATGGAACAGAAGATTTCCAAAGATCTTATAATGGTGTGGATCGAGATTTATGGATTCATTTTCAATCATTTGAAAATGAAGGTGCCAAAAGAGATATTATAATTGATCTGACTGATGCTGACATTACCGGAGTCATAGAGCAAATCAATGAGGATCAAGTGATAGGGCAATGCAATTATTACGCTCATAGGCCAAATCATGTCACTATAGACCAATCCTTTTGGAATCAAGCATCCACCATATATCGAGAGTATGTGGTCTTTCATGAATTAGGACATTGTTATTTAGGCAGACCACATAATGAAGCTGCTTTCTCCAATGGGATCTGTAGAAGTATTATGAATAGTGGGACTGGTGCTTGTACATCGAGATATGAGATGAAAACCAGAAATGATTATCTCAATGAATTATTTGATAAAAATAGTCGATGAAAGTATTGCCAAGCCAGGCAACATTATTAGAAGTCATCTCGCAACACCCTATAGTACTTTAATAATATTATAACCAACTTTTATTTTGAAATTACCAATTTAAATCCATTACTGAGAACAATTATTTATAATGGTGCCTAATGTAGGTTAGATAATGGGATGTGTTTTTTTTAACCTCAATTTTAACAATTCTTAAATTCCAGATATTTCACTACGCTAAATGGTTCGCTAAGAATAATGAGGAAATCAATTTATCTCTTGGCAAATTTTATTCAATGCAAAAATAAAAATCCCAAATAAACAGTACCATATTAATTGTCTATAAACCGACCGTAAGTGCCTTCTGAACCAAGTATTGTGTACCTTTGTTTATCGAACGTATTACATAAATTTGTAATCTAATTAATTGGAAAGTACCCTAGCAAATTACAGATGGCTAAACCAGACATTATCACTTTTGTTTTTAGCGATATAGAACATTCCACGCGGCTTGCTCAAAGCCTCCGGGAAGCCTACCCTGCTCTATTGGAAAAACATCGAACCGTAATTCGCAAGGCTATTAACCAGTACGAGGGAAGAGAAATTGATACCGCGGGAGATGGATTTTTTATGACATTCAAAAATGCCCAGTATGCTGTTTTAGCCGTGACAGAAATTCAACAAAGTTTTCAATCGGAAAGTTGGGCAAAAGAGGTTGATTTAAAAGTTCGTATAGGTGTTCATACCGGTGAAGCATTAGCCACTAAAACTGGTTATACCGGCGTAGAGGTCCATTGTGCATCGCGTATCTGTAGTGCTGCCCACGGTGGACAAGTGCTTATATCGCAGTCAACTTTTAATGCACTCGTTGAGCAAGGGACTGATCTATCTTTTACCCATTTAGGTGATTTTCTATTTAAGGATTTTAATTATCCGACAGTGCTATTTCAACTAAATATTCCTGGAATGAATCATACATTTCCAAAACCAAGAATTGAACTTGACAAAAAGAGGATAGCTGTTTTACCGTTTTCAATACAAAGCAAAGATACGGAACATGAATATGTAGGTGAAGGTATTGCAGAGGAGCTTATTGTAGCACTTGGAAAAGTAAAGGGATTGCGAGTGGTCTCCCGATCTACTGCATTTGCCGTTAAAAATGAGCACCTGGAAGTTAAAGAAATTGGCGAAAAACTTAAAGTTGACTCTGTATTGGAAGGCAGGCTCAAGTTGGTTAATGGTCAGATGCGGATCTCGGTAGAACTCATTGATACGAATTCTGGACTCAATATTTGGTCGGATCAATATAATAGCACCGAGGATAATCTTATTCAGATGCAAGATGAGATTACACAAAATATTACTGACGCTTTAGAATGTGAGCTGGTACCTGAAGAACTTGGTTCCATACAACACCGGCAAACACATAATGCAGAAGCCTATGATTTTTATCTCCGCGGTCGCCGTTTTTATTTGCAATTTAGCAAAAGGGGTATTGAGCTGGCTTTGCACATGTTCGAAAAAGCAATTGAAGCGGATCATCAATACGCGCTAGCTTATGCTGGCTTAACGGATTGTTATTGTTATCAATATTCATATATTTCCAGGACCGACGATATTATTCTAAAAGCTAAAAAAGCTAGTAAAAAAGCTATTGAGCTAGCACCGGATTTAGCAGACGCTCACGTTTCAAGAGGTAATGTATGGGCACTACTCAAAGAATATGATCAAGCCGAGCAATCTTTTCAATTTGCCATCGAACATGATCCCACTTTGTTTTATGGGTGGTTCCATTATGGAAGGACTTGTTTTGCGATTGGTAAATTAGATAAAGCGGCCCGCTTGTTTGAACAAGCGAATGAAGTTGAACCTGATGATTATCAATCCATTCTGCTTTCCGCGCAATCCTATGACGATATTGGGGCCCACGACCTGGCCCAAACTTTAAGAAGACGAGGTGCCGATATAGCTGAGAAATGGTTAGATCTAAATCCAGGTGACACACGTGCTCTTTATATGGCAGCCAACGCTTACGTATTTCTAAATCAACGAAATAAAAGCTTGTCTTTATTAAAGAGAGCGCTTGCACTGGAACCAGATGATTCGATGTTATTATATAATGCTGGATGTATCTACGCCTTGTTGGAGATGAAAGAAGAAGCTTTATATTGTTTGGAGAAAGCATTTCATGAAGGGCTGACTATGCAAGGCTGGTATGATAATGACAGCAACCTCGATAGCCTGAGGGATGAACCTCGATTCCAAAAATTGATTGAGCGGATCAGGACGATGGTGTAAATTCATGGCTTCGCGGCATCAATAGCAGGTCAATGGTAAAGGATAAGAAAATCAAGATCAAATTAGCAAATCTTCAAAAGGTACAAATTAGGCTTCAAGACTTGATGGATTCAAGGATTTCCGAATGATCCTTGCCGGTATACAGGCTGGTTCAAACTGACGATATTAGTTGGAATTCTGTGGGCTAAAGTCCACATTACTAAATTCTGGCTGGTGTCTTCAACTAATATGAGTGTCTAAAATTTTAAGGAGCGTATCTTGATCTTTTTCAGGACTAAGTAGAATTTTTTCTTCAAAAGATCTAATTTTACCGGCTAATTGAATTTTTTTCAAAATGGTTAAACGCAGAGAAGGTTCTGCCTCTGGGTCGAATGTATATGAAATAATGTTGTTCCATGGAATTTCAGTCCTTTTATGCTTACGATCCACTTGAAAGTATCCATTTTGATCAAATCCCCAAAACTGGTTGTATCGAATATTGATCTGATTGAATTGTATGAGAAAATGAGATCCACCTAGTACCAATAATAAAATTCCCAATCCAACATCAACTCCAGAAAGAGCAGGCAAGAAAAGTATAAACGTGACTATGATGATTATATAGATCCAAAATATTTTGTTCTCTTTAAGAAAGATCTTTCCTAGTTGCCTTGAATCCATTCTTTGTGTTTTGGTGGAAATCCATAATTCTTTAATCATCAAGTTTTCAGGCTTTTGAAATAATTTAATAATGAGTAGGCAAAGTAGATAGGACGTCTTGAAATTAAAACCTATATTAAAGTTACCAGAAGAATTCATAAAAGAACAGATTTTACTTTCAAATTTGAAAATGGTCAACGAAAAGGAGAATTTAATCAAGACTTGAATCTTTTAAATCTGATTTTATTAGCGTATAAATTTCTTAAAATGAATAGCATTGAATTTATATCTTGTTTTAAAATTCACAAAGGAAAACTCAAACCATTTAAGCGACTTGCTAGTGCCTGTATTGCAATCACTAATAAAAAAGACAAAAATACCTTTGCCTACAATTGGTACTTTAACCAGAAGCAGAACATATGTATGGTTCAAGAGACCTATAAGGATTCCAAAGCGGTTCTTACTCATGTTGCCAATCTTGGAAATCTTTTGGGGAAACTTTCGAAGGTTTCTGATCTGAGTATTGAGATTTACGGTAAACCTTCCAAAGCCTTGCTGAAATCTACCAGTGCATTGAAACCAAAAATTTATACTTTTTACAAAGGATTAAAGTCCTAAGAATCGTAAATTGGGGTTACAAATGAATAGGCTCTATCTTCTAATTATTCTTTTCATTCTTGGTTTTGCCTGTACTACATCTCGCTATAATGCCTCGGGAAGCAGACCCAATATTATCCTAATCTTCATAGATGATCTAGGGTATACGGATGCAGGGTTTATGGGTAGTAGATTTTACGAAACACCTCATCTGGACCATCTTGCCACCCAAGGAATGATTTTTACCAATGCCTATTCGTCTGCTGCCAATTGTGCTCCTAGCCGTGCATCTATGATGAGTGGTCAATATCCATCCAGACATGGCATCTATACGGTAAATTCGTCAGAGCGAGGTCGGTCAGCCTTTAGAAAAATAATACCTACGCCAAATAATATAACCATTCCGGATAGTATATATCTCCTACCCGAGGTATTAAGAGATAATGGTTACATCACCTGTCATGCAGGAAAATGGCATTTAAGTGATGATCCATTAGATCATGGTTTTGATTACAATATTGGGGGTAGCCACGCAGGGCACCCAGATAGCTATTTTTATCCATTTAAAACCCGTATTCAGCAAAATGGTCATTACCATGGGATTGAAATTGGATCAAAAAATGAAGAAGTTTATTTGACGGATCGATTGACCACGCATGTAATTAGGTTATTGGATACTTTGTCGGCAGATGGTCCTTTCTTTCTAAACTTTGCTCCCTATACGGTACATGGACCACTTCAAGCAAAAAATAAAAAAATAAAAAAATATGATGGTAAGGAAAGCAATGCTCAACATTACCATTCCCAGTACGCTGGCATGATAGAGTCAATGGATGAGAATATAGGTCGTTTGTTGACTGCCTTAGAATCGAAGGGATTAATGGAGAATACTCTAATCATTTTCACTTCAGATAATGGCGGGGTTTATAAAACCTCTAAACAATGGCCACTCCGATCAGGAAAAGGCAGTTATTACGAAGGAGGTATTCGAGCACCTATGGTTGCTTATTGGAAAGGCAAGATTCCTGAAGGAACCCGATCTGATATTCCAGTTACCAATATAGACTTCTACCCTACTTTTCTCGATGTTGCAGGCATTCGCACTACCGAAACACTCTTGGATGGTCATTCAATCAAAACGGTCCTGACTGGAGAAGATAAACTGTCTTCCCGTTCTTTGTTTTGGCATTTCCCCATTTATCTGGAAGGAGGCCACAGCGAAAGTCAAGATCCCATTTTCAGAACCAGGCCAGGATCAGCTATTCGGGACGGTGATTGGAAATTAATTCAGTATTTTGAAGATAATAAGCTTGAATTATATAACCTTAAGGAGGATCTCAGTGAAAAAGTCAATTTGGCCGAAAGTTTGCCGGAAAAAGCGGATGAACTTCTACAAAAACTAGTTAAAATCAGGACGGAAACGAATAGTCCGGTCCCTTCAACGATGAATCCGGAATATGATCGTTTAGCTGAACTCCAAGCAATTGATAATTGATCGATGTCTTCAGAATAGAACGCTGCGATCAATCAAACCCTATTTCCTTTTTGTATTTTTTTAATCAGTTTAAAGCTGTCTTGTACGTATCAATGGCTCTCAGCCTAGCCATTTTATGATCAACGATTGGTGGTGGATAATTAGTTGAATTTGCTTCAGGTACCCATTTCAAAATATATTCTTGTTGGGCGTCAAATTTCTTTGCTTGAAGTGAAGGATTAAATACTCTGAAATAAGGGGCTGCATCGCATCCTGTACCGGCAGCCCATTGCCATCCTCCATTGTTGGAAGCTAATTCATAATCCAATAAATGTTTTGCAAAAAAAGCTTCACCCCACCTCCAGTCAATCAGCAAGTGTTTGGTAAGAAAACTTGCGGTGATCATTCGCACCCGATTGTGCATATAACCCGTCTTTACCAATTCACGCATACCAGCATCAACGATCGGATAACCGGTCATACCCAAACACCAGGCTTCAAATTCTTGTGGATCATTTCGCCATGGTATAGCCTCATATTTTGCCCGGAATGCGTGATTAACTACTTTTGGAAAATGATAAAGAATCACCATGTAAAATTCTCTCCAAATTAATTCATTTAGAAAGACTTCATTCAAACTCTGGGTTTTTAAAACCAGTTGACGAATACTAATCGTTCCAAACCGCAAATGAACTCCAAGTCGAGAAGTTCCATTTTTAGCCGGGAAGTTTCGGGCTTGATCATAATGCACCAATAAATCTTCGCTTACTTCGGCATCCGGAAAAAGGATTTTACTGCGAGTAAATCCTATTGATGCCAACGAAACTAAATCAGTTGGCGCATATTTATAAAAATTATTCATATGTGGAGCCAAGTCGAAAGTAGTTATGGGATGCTTCGCCAGCCTCTCTTTCCATTTCCGGCTAAATGGAGTAAATACAGTATAAGGTTTACCATCCTCCTTCACGACTTCAGCCTTTTCAAAAATTACCTGATCCTTATATCCTTTAAATTGAATATTATGCGCTTTTAAATATTTATAAATATTTTCATCGCGCTCCCTTGCATAGGGTTCATAATCACGATTACAGTAAACAGTGGATATGGTATATTCCTTTATAAGCTTTTTAAAGATGGTTAATGGATCCCCATGAATGACTCTAAGACCACTTTGGAAGGTTTGTAATTGTTTATGAATCTTCTCTATGGCCTGGTAAATAAAAGTAACACGCGCATCATCTTTATTTTCCAGATCGTTAAGAATATGCTCATCAAATATAAAAAGAGGCAGAACTTGCTTTGATTCGGTCAGAGCGCGGTAAAGCCCATGATTATCCTGCAGTCTTAAATCTCTCCTAAACCAAAAAATATTTATCATTTATTTGTTTAACTTTTATCTTTTTTATTTAAACATAAATACGAGTTATATGTTGTAATTTAGTAGAGAAAAATCAAATGCAGAAAGCTTTAGTAATAGGAGGTGGTTTTGCAGGAATGACTGCTGCATCTTTCTTAGCGAAGGATGGATTTGCTGTTGAGTTGATTGAAAAAAATGCAGAGTTAGGGGGAAGGAATCGCAATTTTTCAGTTGATGGATTTACTTTTGACATGGGACCGAGCTGGTATTGGATGCCAGATGTTTTCGAAAAGTTTTACAATCAATTTGGTTACACTACGACTGAGTTGTATAAATTAAAACGATTAAATCCTTCTTATCGCATTTTTTGGCCGGAAGGTGATTCGGTGGATTTGCCAGTGAACCGCGAAGATATTATAAAGTTGTTTGATCAAATTGAAAAAGGATCAGGTAAAGGGCTTGATCGATTCTTAAATGAAGCAGGTATTAAATATAGAGCGGCAATGGATGAGTTTGTATACAAGCCATCGCTTTCATTTAATGAATATATGAACGCCACGTTGATAAAACAATCCTTCAAATTGGATTTGTTTACTTCGGTTTCTAAACACATAAGAAAATTTATATCACATCCACGGCTCTTACAAATTCTTGAGTTCCCTGTATTATTTCTTGGAGCAAAACCGCAATTTACCCCGGCTCTTTTCAGTATCATGAATTACGCGGATATGGAATTAGGAACATGGTATCCCGAAGGTGGCATGTACGAAATAACCAAAGCATTTAAAAAAATCTTAGATGATGTCGGAGTACAAATTTATTTAAACGAAGAAGTAAAAGAAATTCGCATCGAAAAAAAGATTGTAAATGAGGTTATTACTCATGAGAAGGCCTACCATCCAGATATTTTAGTTTCTGGAGCTGATTACCATCACACCGAACAAATTTTGCTTAAAAAAGAGTTCAGATCCTATTCAAATAAATATTGGGAGAAAAAAGTTATGGCGCCTTCCTGTTTGTTATTTTATTTAGGTATTAACAAAAAAGTTCCAGGCTTGCTACACCATAATTTATTTTTTGATACTTCTTTCACCCTTCATGCTGAAGAAATTTATGACACGCATCGTTGGCCCACAGACCCGTTGTTTTATGTTTCTTGTACCTCTAAAACCGAAGCTACTGCACCCTCGAAATGTGAAAATTTATTTATCCTGATCCCAATTTCTACTAGGATCGAAGATTCTCCTGCACTACATCAGACATACTTAGATAAAGTACTTCATAGAATTGAAAAACACACCGGAGAAAAAATTAAAGATTCCATCATATTTAATAGAAGTTATTGCATTAATGACTTCAAGAAGGACTATCACGCTTTTCGTGGAAATGCCTATGGATTGGCAAATACACTATTACAGACTGGCCCATTAAGACCAAAAATAAAAAGTAAAAAAGTAAAAAATTTATATTTTACGGGGCAGCTAACGGTACCAGGGCCTGGTATGCCTCCTGCTATTATTAGTGGTGAAGTTGTAAGTAAATTTATTGTAAATGAACAAAATTCTAATGTGTGAAAAGATTATTTGATCAGACTTCTTATCGAGTCTCCAAATTAGTCACCAACGCATACAGCACATCCTTTTCATTGGGTATTAAAATGCTACATCACTCGATGCGTGACGATGTTTATGCTATTTATGGATTCGTACGTTTTGCTGATGAAATTGTAGATAGTTTCCATGAATATGACAAGAATGATTTATTGGCAGATTTTGAAGAAAGCACTTACCAGGCCATTCAACAAAAAATCAGTCTAAATCCAATCATAAATAGTTTTCAAAATACCATACACAAATACCAAATTGATCTTAAACTAATTGATCAGTTCCTGCACAGCATGAAAATGGATTTACGTCCAACTAATTATACGCGTGATTCATACAAAGAATACATCCTGGGATCAGCCGAAGTAGTAGGATTAATGTGTTTAAAGATTTTTTGCAAAGGAGACCACGCCTTATTTGAGGAACTTCAATCCGGAGCTATGAGTCTAGGGGCTGCCTTTCAAAAAGTAAATTTCTTGAGAGATATCAAGGCTGACCAGGAAGATCTAGGCAGGGTTTATTTCCCTAATTGGGATAAAGGACAATTTTCTGAACAGACTAAAAAAGAAATTGAACAAGATATTTTAAAAGATTTCCTGGCTGCAAGAAAGGCCATTCGAAAACTTCCTAAGGAAGCGAAATTTGGTGTCTATTCAGCTTATGTATATTATAAAGCTTTGTTTATGAAGATACAGCGTACCAGACCCAATTCTTTATTTAAGAGGAGGGTTCGGATTCCAAATATCATAAAAGTAGCCCTATTATTTTTTGCTAAAATGAATGTAAAATTACATCGAGTATAAAGGGTAATGATTGAAAAAATGTGGATCCATCAGCTGCCGCTCAATTTAAACGATGCCTGGCAATTTTTCAGCAGACCTGAAAATCTGAATGAGATTACGCCAGAGGATCTAGATTTTAGAATACTTTCCGACATCAAAGATATAGATATGTATGAAGGAATGATTATACGGTATCAGATAAGACCTTTGTTGAACCTACCGATGAATTGGGTCACTGAGATAACACATATTAAAAACCGGAAATATTTTATCGACGAACAACGATTTGGTCCATATAAATTTTGGCATCATCAACATCATTTTGAAGAAAATGAACTTGGGACATTAATGACGGATCACCTTCATTATTCCATCCCCTTAGGACCTATAGGAAATCTAATGGATGCATTATTTATAAATAAGCGGATAGATTATATCTTTGAATATCGAAAAAGTATTTTAACCAAGAAATTTAATTTGCTTGAAGTATGATAACACTACTGTACCTACTCATAACCGTAGCTACTTTCTTTTTCATGGAATTTGTCGCTTGGTTTGCCCACAAATATGTTATGCATGGTGTATTGTGGTCCTGGCATCGTGATCACCACATTCGAGAACCTGGTTTTTTTGAAAAAAACGACCGCTTCTTTCTTCTATTTGCGATCCCTAGTATGACCTTTTTCGCACTAGGAGGGTTGGGAAGCTATCGATATTTTCTATTTATTGGTTTAGGAATTTTGCTATACGGTATATGTTATTTCCTGGTACATGATGTATTCATCCACCGGCGTTTTAAGTGGTTCAGACAATCCAGAATTAAATATTTAAAAGCCATTAATCGCGCCCACAAAATACATCATAAGCACTTAACTAAAGAAGAAGGAGAATGCTTTGGAATGCTCTTGGTACCGTGGAAGTATTATAAAGCCCTGGTTAAATAATTATTATATTTAGCAGCTAGGTATGTTACCTTAGTAAGATAGTGCAGTAAGATAAAGGGAGGTAAATTACTTTAAACAAATAGTTTAGACCACTTTAACATTTACCGCGTTAAGGCCTTTTTTACCTTCGGTCAATTCAAATTCAACTACATCCCCTTCTCTAATATTATCAATCAAACCGGATGAATGCACGAAATACTCTTTTTGAGTACCTTCTTCGATTATAAATCCAAATCCTTTTGATTCGTTGAAAAATTTTACAGTTCCTTTACTCATGATTATAATTTTAGAGTGCAAAGTTACTCTTTTTAATTAATCCAACTATTTTAATTTTGGATCTCTAAAAGGGACATGTGATCAAATGATCTGAAATCAACTTCACTCACATTGGAAACGCCCTGTTCTTCCATATAAACACCATAAATAACATTAACAGCAGCCATGGTAAGTTTGTTGTGCGTAACAATAATAAACTGGGATGAATCCGAAAACTTCTTTATTATCCTGTTGAACTTTTCAACGTTGGCATCATCAAGTGGCGCATCTACTTCATCAAAAATACAGAAAGGTGCCGGCTTCAATAAATACATAGCAAAAAGTAATGCGGTCGCGGTAAGTGTCTTTTCTCCTCCGGATAATTGATTTAGCGTAACTGGTCGCTTACCTTTTGGTTTCGCAATAATTTCAATATCACTTTCCAAAGGATTTTCCGCATTGAGGAGCACCAGGTCACAATCGTCATCTTTGGAAAATAGACTCCTAAAAACTTGCTTGAAGTATTCGCGTACATTATCAAAAGCATCAAGGAATTTTTGAGTGGCCGTATTTTCTATTTCCTTAATAGTTTCAATCAATGATTCTTTAGCCTCAACAATATCGTTGCGTTGTTGTATAATATTTTGATACCGGTCATTCATCTCTTCATACGCCTCCAATGCCATGGGATTAATCTCCCCAAAATTTTCTATACGAATTTTAAGTCGATCTACTTTTTCCTGCAGTTCTTCTATAGAAATTTCCAAATCAGCCGTTTCCGTTTTGATTACTTCTTCCTGACCTATTCCAAATTCAATTTTTACCCTTTCATAGATTGCTTGTAATTGATATTTGCTGTCGGCAAATTTTTCTTTGAGTTCATTTATTAAGTAGTTGAGTTGCTGGCTTTCTTTCTGATTAGATTTTAAGTTCTCATCAATTTCATGGATATCCCCGCGAATCTTAAAATAGGATTCTTCAACAGAGGACAGGTTTTGTTCCAATCTCTTTTTAGAGTCATACATGCCCAATAAGTCATTTTCCTGTTGTTTCAAGATTTTATTCACTGACTCAATCTCGGTATGGTCGTCTACTAAATTTTTCGACTGATTCTCAAGTTCAAGGTTGATATCCTCAATTTGTTTTCGAGAAAATATTAAGTCATTTTCCAGATTTTGTATAGTATTCTCGTGTTTTACTAATTCAATTCTAGCCTCATTAAATTTTTGATTTTGGTCATTGTATACAGTCAATAGCTGTTCGTATTCCTCACCCTGCTTTTTGACTTTTTCAGAAGCTTCTTCATATGACTTCTTTTCGAGTACCAATTCATTTTCAAGATGCTGTTGTTCACTTTTGATTTTGATGACACTTTGATCCGATTCACCCAATTGCGAAAGTAAATTATCCAATTGTTGCTTTGCCTGGTTTAAACGTGTTTCAACCTGAACTTTTTGAGTTTGAATATTTTGTAATGTATCCGCTAATGAATTTATCTTTGCTTGGTCTTTCCTTTCTTCCAGCACTCTAATTTCAACTTGTTTTTTAGCAATGGCATCTTCCAATTTACTTTGCTGCTTAATAAGCACGGCAATTTCTTTGGTAATCTTGTCTAAGTTTTTCTTTCGACCAATTTTCTTACCTTCAAAAAGGCCAATACTCCCCCCAGAAATCCGGCTTCCTTTTTGTGCAACCAATTTACCATCAGCTGACAGTAAGGTGCAATCGGCGTAATCCTCATTATTGAGATAATCTTCTATATCTCCTTCAATTAAAAATACATTATGAAATAGCATATCCGTAAGAGGTCGATATTTACGATCCACTTCTACTACGTCTTTGATAGAAATTGCTTCCATTAGTTTACGTTCGATCAGCGAAGATGGTTTGATCGCTTCCAGGATAAAGAAATTGGCTTTACCCTTTTGGCTACCGGATAATAGCTCAATGGCCTTTATGGCATCGGTAGTATTATCAACCACGAAGTAGTTGAGAAAATTTTCTAAATATTGCTCCAGGACAATGCGATATTTTTCCGAACAATAAATCAAATCTGTAAGCAAAGGTGCTTTGCGTTCCCACTTTTGCGTTTTGTTAAGAAACTGAATAGACTCAGGAAAGCCTTCAAAATTCTCAACCAAGCTTTTCAATAAATCATGTTCATTTTGTTTGCTGTCCAGCTGCCTGAGAACATCAGCTAAATCTTTGGTAAGACTTTCTTTGCGTTGGTTAGACTCATGCAGCAATTGCAATCTTTTTTCTTCTTCTAATCTCAGCTTTTTGAGTCTGGCTTCAAACTCAGCTCCTTCATTTTCAATTTCTTCCAGCTGCTTAGAAAACATTTCGATTTCTAGAGCACGGCTTGAGTGGTCTGCCGCTAATTTATCAATTTGGTGTGCATGAAAATTCTTTTGATTTTGTGAAATAGCTAATTGCTTTTCCAATTCAAAGATCCTTTTTTCTTGATTTTGAAAGGTACTGGTCAATGTTTCCAAATCACTTTTCGCTGAACCATATTGTGCAAATACCTGTTCCTTCGAACCTGACATATTATTAAGGACAAACAGATTCTCCTGTTTGATTTTATTTTCAGATTCAATTAATACTGACTTTTCTTCAATCTCTTTTTGCAATTTGGAAAGCCGACCCTTTTGGCTTTTTATATAATCCTGTATCCGCTGAACATTTTGATTCTTAAAGTTTATTTTCTGTTGATTGAGTGATTTTTCACTCTCAATTTTACGAATAGAATTTACTAATTCGTTAAGATCTTTTTGTAAGGTAGATACATTTTCCTCCTGATCAATATTATCTTTCTTAATTTTAGCTAGGTCCGCCTCTAGCTTGGTAATTGCTATTTCCGAATCCCTGAGTTTATCTTGATTTTCAGTTATTTGTTTTTTAGTAAGCTCGTATTCATATTGAAGGTGCTTACTACGTTTCTTGGTAAGGAGAATGACCTTTTCTTTATAAGTCTCTTTGAGCTCAAAATATCGCTTAGTTCTTTTGGCTTGTTTTTCAAGCGTTTTGAGGTTCCCTTCGATTTCAAACAGTAAGTCTTCTACACGATCCA
>JAHEJC010000448.1 GCA_024639065.1 Lewinellaceae bacterium
ATTCCTGGTGGGGGACTGATGTGGCAGATTTGCGTATTGGCGAAGGAAGATGTCTTATCTCTCAATTGCATATTCTTCAAAACTTGGGGACCGACCCGGTAGCGGATAAGTTGATGAATAATATGATTAATTACATCTCGAATTAGCATGAATAGGATTTTTATTTTTTGGATTTTTATTGTTGGGTTTGAATTACAACCTGTTTATAGTCAATCAGGTTGGCCAGACTCTAAGGGTGAAGTTGGATACTTTTATAGCCCTAATGACACTTTGAGAAGTTTTGACTGGCAAGCGCATTGGATATGGGTTGATGAATCATTGGATAATGATGTGTTGCTTGCACGAAGAAACTTTGAATTATCACAGTTGCCGGAAAAGGCCCAACTTTGGATTACAGCTAGTTCACAGTACCAGCTATACATCAATGGAGAATATATACGACGAGGACCAGCTCGAAGCGCGCCTCATCATCAGTCATTTGATGTTCTCGATGTACGCAGATATTTGAAATTGGGAACTAACCTGTTGGCTGTACGTGTACACCATCAAAATAACAAACATTCCTATCATTACCAAGGAAGAGCCGGTCTCCTGGCTCAGTTGAATCTAACTTATCCGGATCATTTAGAGGTTATCGTATCCGACAACCAGTGGAAGGTAATCGCTGATCCATCCTGGGATAACAAGGCTCCAGTTATCAGTCGTTTTCAAATGGTGGTGAATGATCGCATAGATATGCGCAAGGCATCAGATGGTTGGTGGAAGCTAGACTTCGATGACCATAACTGGTCTTTTGCTACCCCATTGATGAGAACTGTAGGATGGCCTTCTCCAGAAAAAGATGCCAAACCCCAACCCCTGACACCTCCATGGACATCCTTAGTACCCAGGGATGTGCCCTATGTCAGAGAGATCCTGACAGATCAATTTGATCTAATTGAAGCCAGGCTTTTGATCGAGGATTACCTAGACCCATACAAAACAGAAAGTCATCAGGTTGTTTCTGGATTAAAGGTGACGAATAAGGTTGATCCAAGTGTTCAAACGCAATTAGAAAAATTTAGCACTGACAGACTCCCAATGAACCTTAAACTCAATAAGGACAACCCAGCTCCGTACCTGATGATATTTGACTTCAAATCTGTATTGAGCGGTTTCGCCAACTTGGGTCTGCAGGGACCTTCGGGATTGAATGTAGATATATTATACACTCCTCATTTGATTGACCAACGTTTTTGTCATAATGTATTAGACTCGGACTTTCGAGATCAAATTACATTATCAGGAAAAAAAGATCAGTGGGAGGCGACCTACTTCAAGCCGTTCCGTTATATGGCATTGGTTATTTACCCTTCCGATGAGCCGGTAATTATCAACCAGGTGAGTGTTCGGTATTACAAATACCCATTTAACGATATTGGAGCCATTTTTTCCAGCGATGCAGATTGGGTGAAACGATATACGGAAGCCACCAAAAAGACAATTGACGTCTGCACTACAGACGCTTTCACGGATAATTATCGGGAGCGTCGTCAATATGCCCAGACTGGTTATTATGGAGCATTGGGCAACTATTGGACTTTCGGGGACTATGCTTTACAAAGGCGTTACCTGATTCAAGTAGCTCAGGAACAAGAACCCAATGGCATAATGCCGGCCTATGCCCCTTTAGGTAGGGATGATTACATGATCATTATGGATTCAAATTGTCTTTATATTAGGAGTCTGAAGAACTATTACCTCTTTTCAGGTGATCAGACAACCTTGAAGCAGTTACTTCCTTCAGCCGTAAAACTGATGGAGTTATTGCATAGTTATACCAATGAAAAGGGAATGATTGATAACCCACCATAT
Source organism: Lewinellaceae bacterium (assembly GCA_024639065.1). GTDB lineage: Bacteria > Bacteroidota > Bacteroidia > Chitinophagales > Saprospiraceae > JAHEJC01. The sequence goes on from JAHEJC010000448.1 coordinate 1,855, forward strand.
CCATATTGGCTTGACCACGTGCAAAATGAACGAAATGGAGCAAACCTGAACCTCAATGGCCATTACCTTGGGGCACTTTTTGATTTTGCAGAAATTCTGACATGGCTTGGTTTGGAAAATGCAAGCACCTATAGGGAAAGAGGAGAATTCCTGAAGAAAAATTTGCAACTATTATGGGATGGAGATCACGGTCTTTTTGCCGATGCAATAGTGCATGGTGAATTGTCTAAGAAATTTAGTGAAGGAGCTAATGCCATGGCATTAGCTTGTGGTGTTGCCTCGAAGGAGCAAGGGTCGGCTATAGCCGAAAAGTTACTCATAAAGGATACCCTTAATTACATCACCAATGCTGCTGGTATGACTATGGTTACACCCGCCATGTCCTACTTTCTACATAAAGGACTCTGTGAATACGGGTATGTAAAAGAATCCTTTGAGTTATTTAGATCTCGTTTTGACAAAATGTTGGAACCTGAGCACAATGGGACATTATGGGAAGAATGGTGGATAAAAGGTACAGGAAGAAGTGGGAAGTTTAATTCTACCAAGACCAGAAGTGATGCGCAGACAGAAAGTGCGTTTCCTTCGGCATTGTTTGGAGAATATCTGCTAGGCATTTTGCCTACTATGCCTGGATGGTCGCAGGCGATAATCAAATATCATTCACATGGACTTAGTCATATACAAGGAAAGGTTCCGACACCAAATGGAGTTCTGCAAATTGAATGGGAAACGAATGCTGATCTACTTATTCTTCATACGGATATTCCTAATGGGACCATGGTGACTTTAGATCTTAACTCACTGCCTCAAGACAAACAGAATATAATTCGAAATAAAATTATCACGAGGCGATCTGATTCGGCCACCCTGCTGAGCATCCCTCAAGGTAAGAGTACAACGCAGTTTAATTAGAGTTGCCCATGAATAGCAAAAATAAAATCAGCAGGTTAATGCTTTGCCTGATCGCTTTTCTATTTCTTGTAATGAACTCAAAAATAAGTAATGCTCAAACGACCTTATTATTTGAAGCTGAGCATGGAATATTATCGGGGGAAGCAAACATTGTGCGTTGTGATGCAGCTTCCGCTGGACTAATGGTGAGAGGAATAAGTTCTGGTCGAAATAATTCTCTTGAATTTGACAACATTGAAATTGCAGAATCAAGGGAGTATTTTATAAAGCTTACCTATGTAGCTAAAACCAAAAGATCATTTACCTACGAATTGAATAAAGGTACACCCCATAAACAAGATGTGGGCGCATCGGGAGACTGGTGCTTTGAGGGTGGGGGAACTGCAAGCTTTATTTTTAGCGATAGTCTGGAGTCAGGCACGCATTCCATATTATTTTACGATTCGCCAATAATAGATAAAATTACTATCCTTTCAGATACCTCAGGACGATCCGCTCAGACTATTTATCTGAGTAGTTCATCCGGTAGTGATGATAATGACGGAATGACACCATCTACTCCATGGGCCAGTTTGAATAAATTTAATAACCTTGAATTAGTTCCGGGAGATAGTATATTGTTTAAAAGTGGGGATGTATTTTTAGGTCAACTCATTCTATTTGAGGAAAGTGGATTGGAATCCAATCCTATTTTTATTGGGAAATATGGAGGTGACCTGCAACCGGTTTTGGATGGTGACGGATACCTATCCACGATACAACTGATAAATAGTGGCCACATTGTTCTTGAAGATTTATCGATCACTAATGCCAGACAGGAATCACAACCTGGTCAATCTACTAATCTTAGGTATGGATTATATTTTGTAAATACTTCTTCAGATGGAACTATCTATGCTGATTATCAGCTACGGCGACTTACCTTCAAAGATATCTATCCAACGGAACAAATCACTGACGATGATCAGACCGGTACCCATGCCCACGCTATTATTACAACCGGTTCATGGATGGATGAATTGCATCCGGATCGATTTGTAGGTATGTTAATAGAAGATTGTTATTTTACTCGCACAGGCCGCCATGCCACATTTTTTAAAGCAGTACGGAATCTGGTCATACGAAACAACCTATTCGAGTATGTAGGAGGTGCCGGGATGGTGATTGGAAACAATTGTAGTGATGTATTAGTAGAGCATAATGAAACAAGGTATACCGGATCCAGTATTGATCCCAGGATGGCGGGGAGAGGTAGTGGTATATGGTGCTTCAGAAGTAAGAAACTCACAGTGCAACATAATCAATTTCGTTTTGCCAGAGGTATCAAAGATTCTTATGGAATGCACATTGATATAGGTAATGAAGATGTTGTATTTCAATATAATCTCAGTGAAGGTAATGAAGGTGGATTTGTAGAGGTTCTGGGAGCGAATAAACGTGTCGGCTATAGATTCAATATTAGTATAGGCGATGGATGGAGAAAAAGAGGTAATCAACTGGGTAGAGTATTTTGGATAGGTGGATGGTCCGGAACACCTAATCAACCCATTGGTTCCGATAGTGTCTTCATCTATAACAACTCCATTTTTATTCCAGATACCATTCGCCCCAGAATATGGATTGAAGCTGTTACCCACCATAGCCGGATATGGAATAATATTATCTACGCATCATCAGGATTAGCTGAGGTGTTTATTAAGAATCCGGCCGAATTTAATGATTTCAATCATAATATTTGGTATGGGAATATTCCCTTAACGGATACCGATGGGGATTTTTATCGAGGCGAACAAACTCTGATTCTAGATCCATTGTTGTTCAATATTCCGGCTACATCACCATTTGACCTCCAACTCCAGCCTGGAAGTCCTGCAAGGCAAAATGGCCATCCCTTTACAATACCGGCTTGTGATACCATTAATCATTTTTGCTTCCCTGGTAGGAAAGATTTTTTTGGAAATGCACTTCCTCAGCCTTTGAATATCGGAGCGTATCAGGGAGACGGGTTAATGGTTGGCTCCAAAATAATTAGTAATGATCAAGTAGCAATATTTCCAAATCCGATAAGTAAGGGGCACCCTATTTTCATACGGCTAACTGATCTTTCGCATAGTGAAAATTTGGAAATCAGAATATTCGATGTAAACGGCAAACTCTTATTCACAAAGAAAAGTTTGGGTGAGAATAACATTTCTATCGAAACCGAAACCTTACAACAAGGAATTTATTTCTTGGGTCTAGCTCATTCCGATGTAATAAAAGGTTGGAGGAAAATAATAATCCTATAACTAGGGAAAGTGAATATCAGCAACAATCAATTATTAGAATTGCCGTCAAGATTTT
>JAHEJC010000449.1 GCA_024639065.1 Lewinellaceae bacterium
ATTTTGTAGAAATAATAATACAGAAAAGGGCATTTTACTATAAAATAATTAACTTCGATCTCTCGAAACAACAACCCCCCAGTAACATGTATAAAGGCAATGGCAAATTGTTGCTTTCAGGCGAGTATTTTGTCCTTAGTGGTGCTAATGCATTAGCCCTACCTACCAGAATGGGCCAGTCTTTTCAAGTTAAGGAGCAGAGTCGTGGATACGACCTGGTCTGGAAAAGCTATGATAAAGATGATAACCTTTGGTTTGAAGCAAAATATTCTCTATATAATTTTAAAATTCTGCAAAGTACCGATGAAGAAAAAGCTAAGTGGTTGGGTAATCTAATTCAAGCATGTTGCAAACAGAATTCAGAGTTTTTATCTACTTGGAAGGGTTATAAGGTAACTTCGAAAATAGAATATCCTATCCAATGGGGCCTTGGATCTAGTTCTACTTTGATTAATTTTTTAGCAGAATGGGCGGACATAAATCCTTATATACTTTTATTTGATACACTAGGCGGTTCTGGATACGATGTTGCATGTGCCCGCGCTGAAGGTCCCCTTATTTATCATATGGGAGAAGAAGCTATCTCTATTAATCATTTAGGTAAATCATTACCTGGATCAAAATATTTGTATTTTGTATTTTCAGGAAAGTCTCAGGATACACTTCAAGAAGTGGAGCACTATAATGACCGGGCAAAACCTGCTCAAAAGTTGATTGACCGCATCAGTCAAATCAGCGAAGAGTTTGGTTCTGTTTCATCTTATAATCAGATTATTGATCTGGTCGAAGAGCATGAAAATATTATAAGCTCACATCTAGAAAAACCTAAAACCAAAGAACATTTATTTCCAGACTTTTGGGGTCAAGTAAAATCTCTTGGCGCTTGGGGTGGTGATTTTTATCTTGTAGTAAGTAATAAGGGATTTGAAAAAACACAACAATATTTTACGGAAAAGGGGTATAATGTGTTTTTCGAATATGATGAAATAATTCTGTAAGTCTCTTAATTATTCTTTGGAATTATTTTCACTTTAAAATATTCACAACACAGGACTACCATAATCAGCTTGGTCTTCCCTATCTTTAATATTTGAAAATTCTTAAACTTATATAATTTTACAACCATGAAAGGACCGGCTATTTTTCTAGCTCAGTTTGTCAATGATGATCCACCATTTAATACACTTGAAGGTATCTGCCAATGGGCTGCTGACATGGGTTACAAAGGTATTCAAATTCCTACTTGGGTTCCTTATTTGATTGATCTTAAAACGGCTTCTGAAAGTAAAGATTATTGTGACGAACTTAATGGAAAGGTCAAAACATTTGGCCTGAATATTACAGAAATATCCACCCATTTACAGGGTCAATTAGTTGCTGTCAACCCAGCATATGATGATTTATTCGCAGGCTTTGGTCCGGCAGAATTAAAAGCAGATCCTGTGGGCCGGCAAGTTTGGGCAACCGATCAGGTTATCATGGGAGCCAAAGCAAGTCGACATTTAGGCATTGATGCTCACGTTACTTTTTCTGGAGGATTGATGTGGCATACGGTGTATCCTTGGCCACAACGACCTGCTGGATTAGTGGAGGGCGCTTTTAAGGAATTGGCTAAACGATGGATGCCTATTTTAAATGCACATGAAGAAGTGGGTGTCGATGTTTGTTATGAAATCCATCCGGGGGAAGATATTCACGACGGGGTCACCTTTGAAATGTTTCGCGAAGCTACAGGTAATCATTCCAGAGCTTGCATTAACTATGATCCTTCTCATTTTTTATTACAACAATTAGACTATCTCCATTTTATTGATTTATATCATCCATTTATAAAAGCATTTCATGTGAAAGATGCTGAGTTCAATCCAAATGGTCGAGTGGGCGTTTATGGAGGATATCAAAATTGGAAAGATCGAGCAGGGAGATTCAGATCACTTGGCGATGGTCAAATTGATTTTAAGGGGATTTTCAGCAAACTTACTCAATACGGCTACAATAGCTGGGCTGTATTGGAATGGGAATGTTGTATAAAAGATAGTGAACAGGGTGCTCGTGAAGGTTCTGCATTTATCCGTGACCACTTGATAGAAGGTGTCAAAAGAGCTTTTGATGATTTTGCAGCTGGTGATATTGATCAAGACTTGATCAACAAGATAATTGGAAATGCTTAAGTGGGTTTTCCTACTGACATGCTATTCTCCTATTTTTATTTTCAGCCAGAATATATCTGTTCAAGGAAATGTTATTAATGGAATAACGGGCTACCCTTTATCTAATGCTTCTATTTATTTAAATGGAGTCCTTAAAGGTGATTCTGATACGACCGGATATTTTGAAATAAAAAACCAGTCCCCTGGCAGGAAAAAAATGACCTGCTTTTTAGAGGGTTTTATTACACATGAAATTCCTGATCTACTCCTAGAGAATGGACAAGATCTTACCCTGTTAGTCCGACTATATCCCTGGGCTTTTATGGGAGATACTATTTTCGTAACCCAACCACAAATTATTAATGAGCTCAGTCATATCCATACAATTGGGGTTGAAGAAACGGATAGATACCCTGCAACATTTTTTGATCCAGCAAGACTTGTACAGACTATTCCTGGAGTAGCTACTGTTAACGATCAAGCCAATCATTTGATCATAAGAGGGCAAAGCCCCAACCTACTCACTTGGAGGCTCGAAGGGTTAGAAATCGTTAATCCCAATCACACCAGTAATGCAGGAACCATAAACGATGAAGCAACGGTAGCTGGTGGTGGAGTCAACATGATCAGCGCTCAGTTGTTAAGCCAAACGAATTTTTATGCCGGGCAAGCACCTGCTCAATTTGCTCACGGTAGTTCCGGCACATTAGATCTAAAACTTAAAACTGGCAATCTTAAAAACTGGCAATCCACTTTTCAAGTTGGACTTTTAGGAATCGATGTAGCCAGTGAGGGACCTGTTGTTAAAGATAAAATTTCCTTGGTAGGGAATTACAGATATTCTTCTTTAGGCCTATTAAGTGATTTAGGTGTTGATATCGGGGAAGAAACCATCAGGTTTCAAGATGCAGCCCTTTCTTTAAGCTTTATTCTACCAAAGGGTGAACTTAAATTATTTGGCTTTTGGGGAAATAGCTCAAACTTGTTTGCCGGAAATCCAGATACCATTTCTACCTATAAAGACCTTTTCAATATTGATTATGAAAATTCGATTGGGATAGCTGGTTTTAATTATTCTAGGTATTCCAAAAGGATCGTATGGAATCTTGGTTCAATTTATTCCAAACTGGATGGTTCCAGAAAACAGGATTGGATAGGGGCTTCGTTGAGTGATCGTTATCCTTTAAATAGCATGCTTTCCCATGAAAAAATAGCTGCAGATGCTCATGGCTCTGTTGAATTGAAAAAACAGGGCTCTCTAAAACTTGGGCTTCAGGCATTAAATGAAAGATTCGGGTTTTGGAGGTTTGATGTTGACAATTCATTACAAGGTGAATTTCAGGTCTTCCCATACTTCCAATTTCAAAAATCATTTGGGTTAAAAACCGAGATTTCTCTTGGAGCAAGATATATATTTTCAAATCAATACAAAGCCCGACTTGAGCCCAACCTCTATATCAACTATGCTTTGAGTTCACAAAACCATCTAGCGCTGTTATTTAACACTACCTCCCAATTGGAACATCCAGCTGCCCATGAGCCTTCATCAAGATCTAAACTAAAACCAAAAAAAATAAATGCCTCGATTGAATATTTAAATTTATTAAATCGGAAAAGTCATTTTAAAACAGTCCTATTTTATCAGTACGGATGGAATAACTTCCCATCAAATCAACCACACCCTGCCAATTGGTTTGCAGAGTCCTCCTACATGTCGACCGCAGGTTTACCCTTTGGCCAAAACACCCAGAGTGGTATTGAACTTTCTTTCAAGAAATACTTAACAACTACTTTTTTTGGATTGGCTAATTTATCCTTAATCGAATCTAAATACAGATCAGGAAATGATGCCGCATGGCAAGATAGTCGATGGGATCAAGGATGGATTACGAATGTCAGTTTTGGAAAAGAGATTTCGAAGGATAAAAATGAAAAGCATCGAATATTTGGTATTAATCTGAAGTTTAATGCTTTTGGCGGATTAAGGGAGCCAATGATAAATATTGATGAATCACAATCTGCCTGGACTACTATCTATAATTATCTAGATGGGTTCAATGATAAACTCAATGCAAGTCTTCGTGTAGATTTGAGATTATCCTGGAGAAGGAGTAAAGGACGAAGAAGTGGTTTGTTATCTCTAGATATTCAAAATCTTCTTAACATAAAGAATGAAGCATTTACTTATTATGATCCATACTTACAAACGGTAGCTATTCAACATCAATTGGGTATCATCCCGATTTTGAGTTATAAATATTATTGGAATTATAAATAGCAGAAGATTGGTGTGAATTAAACTGATGTCTCGCTAAAGACATGAATGATCAATTCCCAGAATATAATTATCAACTACTTTAATATCTTCTGCAGTTTCTGATCCTAAAAACCCGGAAATCATTTGGTCTTTAAGTCTGAGCGAGGCTTGACGGGTGTATTGCTCAGCCAATGGTTTGTAGGACCAATGCCATTTTTCTTCATTATACCCATTGGGACGGGTAGAATCTTTTTTAGTATATGGTTGACAAAATCCATATTCTGCAGCGTGAGCTTTCAGCCAATTATATTCTTCGAGCCCTTTTCCAGATTCAAAATATTTATTGTTGAGTGCATTGATATCCAGATCCGTGCCCCAGTGATGCCTGGAGGTGCTAGGCATACTACTATATCGTAAAATAATTCTTGCTCTTTTGGCAAAATCAGGTTGAGTCTCTGCAAGATTTTGTCCATCTTCTACAGTACGTTCTCCGGTCCATTTTGCTTCCCAAATCGTTTTTTGTACATCAAAATTTCTGGTTGAGGAAATGATTGTTAAGGTTATAGTGTCCTGAGCCGCATGGGCGTACATTTTTTGGAAAGCCTGCCAGGTCTCCTTTTGCAAATAATGTCCCTTCCGATTAGAATATTCTTCCGGTATAGGAACAAAGTTAGGATGTGAATCCGGTGAAAATTTG
>JAHEJC010000450.1 GCA_024639065.1 Lewinellaceae bacterium
GTGAATTGGGGTCATCTGGTGTTTATCATTATGAGGTAAAAGCGTCGAAGGGTAGTATTATAAAAAAGATGATTTTATTGAAGTAGTAAAAAATAATTGAAGTAAGTAAGTAGTAGGCGGCTAAAAAAGTGAATGGGTCGCCTTTTTTTGTTAGTATAAACATCCCCCAATTTCCATATTGTTTACAATTTACCAATGTAATTTTTTCAAACTCATCATCAATCATTTATATAAAAAATATTAATAATATATAAGTAATTAATATACAATATTCATATATATTATAGAATTATTTAATATAAATTAAAAATTTGCATCGAATTTTATAAAAAAATTTTCAAATCCATTTTTATTCAATGGCTGTAAAGAAATGTTTCTAAAACGCAAATTATCAATAATATTATACATTACATATATTATTAATGTGTAATAAACACATATTCAATTATCATACATATGTCAAAAATATTTAATATTATTTTGTCAACTGATTTAACATATTATATATTTGTTTAATATTTTCTTGTCAACGATAATTTAGAACCTACCATTGTGGAGCTTTAATGCACCACTTTTTCACATTAGTATTTTAAATCACATACCTCCCAAAACAGTAAGTTATTATTACTTCAAATAAACGAACGTTATGAAATCATTGCTTACTTCATTACAATTTTTATTTAGTGGTCGCTTTAAACTTTGGTTGAAAAACGATCACATATTTATTAAATGCCTTGGCATATTAATTGTCAGTTTCCTTGCTGTTGAGTTTGAAATATTTTCATTTAATAATGATCTACAGGATGACCGGGATTCTCAACTATTTATAGCAATGAGCCCACCGGTAGCGGTAGATGATTATGATACAACTTTAGTTGATAATCCAATCATACTGAATGTCTTGTTAAATGACTCCGATCTTGACATGGATCTGGATACAGCTACTTTAGATACTGTTCCGGGGAGAGGCCCTTTTAATGGATCCTTGGTTATCAATATGGATGGTACCATTACCTATTCACCCATCCCTTCATTTTTTGGGGTGGATAGTTTTGATTATTTAATTTGTGATAAGGTGCCAGGTCCACTTGGATTAATATGCGATACAGCTCGGCAGAATCTATTTGTTATTTCACCTGAATTAGGCTCTGTGAAGTATATTGATACGATTATAGTGCCAGCCGCAAGTGGTATTCCAGGAAATGCAGATGTGACTTTTGGAATACTGGTCAAGAATACAGGTAATGATACAATCGATAATGTCCAACTAAAAGATACGATAGCCGCTCAGTTTATGGGAGCATATGCCGGGGTGCCACCAAGTGGCAGCCAGGTTCTGGTCTTTGATGCACGGGCTGAAGTGGTGCCTGTTCCCAATCCGTTATTTGATGGTTTAGCCAATGATTCTTTATTTTCTGCTTTAGGTAAGCTAGCACCAAATGATTCTTTCTTCGTTAAGTTTACCATCGAAGTAGATCCGAACAATTTAAATGGAGTGGATCCTTTGCTAAATCTGGCTGCTTCTACTGGAATAGGCATTTTATCTGGGACTGGAATACTTGACACGACTGACGCAGGTATTGAGGGAAGTTTAGATCCTAAAGGATCAAATCCTGGAGCTCCAGGTGATATGATGACTTCTCAGGATGCCTTGAATGTGTTTGTTCCTGTCTTGGGTACTGTGAAATATGTCGATTCTATTTTCTCCCAAGCTAGTTCTGGTACTCCGGGCAATTTGGACATCACTTTTGGAATTTTAGTTAAAAATATTGGAAATGACACCATCGTCAATACACAAGTGGAGGATAATCTTTTGGTACAATTCGGACCTGGATTTGCCGGGTTACCAATCGGCGGACCGAATGTTACAATCTGTGATGCGAGTATAGGTGTAGTGGCAACAGGTAATGTAGGATTTGATGGAAATGCCGACAGTGATTTACTAATGGCACTCTTACCCACCCTAGCACCTAACGATAGTTTCATCGTAAAGTTTACCATAGAAGTGGATCCTAACGCGATAGGTGTACAGGATCCGTTACTTAACAGTGTACTTACTAGCGGACTTGGCCAGGCGAGTAAGCTTCCCGTAATTGATACCAGTGATGTAGGCATCAAAGGGGCTCTTGAACCGGAAGGATTTAACCCAGCAGGACCAGGAAATATGAATACCGCTAGTGATTCTTTAGAGATTAAACTTCCGGTTTTGGCCACTGTTAAGTGGTTAGATACTTTGATCGTGCAGTCGAGTTCAGGCACCCAAGGAAATGTGGATGCTCGTTTCGCCTTAGCAATAAAGAATGTAGGTAATGATACTATATGCGATGTACAGATCAATGATGATATTTATAATCAATTTGGTGCACCTGGAGCTTATGTGCAAATGATAGGAATTCCTGAGTTGGTATCCCATCAGTCCGTAGGTACACCGGGGATAAATCCACTGTTTGATGGTAATCTGAATGACTCACTTTTCACCACATTACCCAAATTTGCACCTGGTGATAGCGCGATTGTAGAGTTTACGGTAGAATTGGATCCGAATAACCCGAGTGCACCGAGCCAATTACTAAATGGAGCTTTGGCAAGTGGAGTCGGTACTCTAGGTACCCCGGTAATTGATACAAGTGATGCAGCGAAAAAAGATTGTCCTGAAATAGAAGGCTATAATCCACAAGGTCCTGGTGATATGCGTACCGCAAGTGATTCATTGGTAATCACCATTCCGGTGTTTGGTATAGCCAAGACAGTAGATAGCTTACAGGTTCAAGCAAGCAGTGGTATTCCAGGCAATGCCGAAGTTTATTACCGTTTTACCGCTAAGAATATTGGTACAGATACGCTGTGTAATGTGCAAATTAAAGATAACATTACTAGTGACTTTGGACCGGCGTTGGTTCAATTAATGCCTGGTAGTTTAGAAATATTAAATGAGCAGACTCAAAATAGTCCGGTTACGGTGAATGGAGCATATGATGGTGATATAAATGATTCATTATTTACCTTACCACTACCAAAACTTGCTCCTGGTGATTCCGTGGTACTACGAGTCGGATTTGAAGTGGACCCAAATGCGCCAGGTGCACCGGATACGTTGTTGAATAGTGCAATTGGTTCAGGACAAGGCGTATTATCAGGAATCATGGTAATAGATTCATCAGATTCAGGCAGTGATCCGGATAGTAATAATCCAGGAGAACCTGGTGATACCGGTGGACCGAATAATCCGGTACCAACTTATATACCGGTAATCAATGCTGCTAAGACCGTGGAGAGTATGAGCTTATCTCCTCTTAAGGTAGGAAACTTTAGAGTGGTCTATTCGGTCAAGGTTAAAAATTCCGGAAATGTTGCATTGGATTCAATTAATGTATATGACAATATCTGGCAACAGTATGGGGGTATGAATGGAGCATTTGAAGGCCTTTATCCAGGTACGATGGTAGAGATTGTGAGTGCTGGAGGTTCCGGCATTGCGCCGAATCCCGCTTTTGCCGGTGGCGAGCCCGTAAGCATGGATTCAGCCCTAGTGATTCCTGCATTGGGATCTGTAGGTGCTCTACAACCTGATTCTATCTTGTGCATCCGTTTTACTGCCCATATCAATCCGAATGCCATGAATATGCCGGATATGCCATTACTCAATCAAGTTTCAGCAGAGGGGCGGCCAAGTGATGGACAGGGAAATCTAATAGTCTATAATGGCAATCCGTTGAATGCGGTAATGGATCTTTCGGATTCAGGAACAGATCCTGAAGACTACAACAATGCAGATGCGTTCGCCACACCAGACAATCAGGATGATCCTACTGGACTCTTCTTACAGGATATCAATATCTCTAAACAGATTGTTAGTGTTATACCAGCTAATCAAGACCTCTATCCAGGTGATGCTTTGGTTGAATTTCAGTTGTTGACCAAGAACAAAGGTAACCTGGATCTTTACGATATAATGATTGCAGATACGATCACCACTCAGCTGGGAAGTGTGTTACAGGAAGTGGTCACACAACCCTATTATCAGATACCTCCACAGCTAATGATCAATGCGCCTGCGGTTAGTGCTATAGGACCAGATGTATATCCTTCGCTATTACCATTCGGACCGAAGATTGCTGATGGATCAGTTGTTTTGGATACATTAGAGCCAGACGAGTTTATAGACATACGTTATGTATTGCGATTAAATCCGAATGACCCGGGTGCTCCGATTCCTTTGGAAAATCAGGCGGAAGCTATGGCCCTTAGTATGACCGGCCCAACCACGGACATGTCGGATACCGGAGGTGATCCTGAAAGTATGAATACTGGTGAAGCAGGAGATACGGGAGGTGAAGATGATGCCACTCGAGTGAATGTACCAATGGTCAATGGTAGTAAACAGTTGCTTCAAGTGTATCCTCCACAGAGTGGTGTACAGGGACGATTTGATGCAGACTTAGAAATCAAATTACTGAATACAGGTAATACCATATTGGATTCATTAAGTATCATTGAAAACCTGGCCAATGAATACGGCATTTATTTTGTGAAAATAGTGAATGCCACTATTGATGTCGGGCAAACTACTGCCTCAGTACCTCCAGTGATTAATCCAGCTTATGTAGGCTCTGGCGCGGGTACAATGATAGACGTATTAGCAGGATCATCAATAGATCGTTTGTTACCTGGTGAGCAGGTAGTTGTGGTTGTACGAGTCGAATTGGATCCAAAGCAGGGGACACCCATGGAAGCCGATACGTTACGCAATAATGCAATAGTTAGTGGCCGAGGTATTTGTCCGGATGGTAAAATCATAGAAGATGCGATAGGTAATCCAGTTATACCTATGGATACTACGGATACTGGAACGGATCCTGAAGGATTGAATCCGGATGTTTTTGACGACCGAGGTACAGCTAGTGATCCTACATTAATTCCTCCGTGTTGGAAAGAGTGTAATCGGGCATGTAGGACTGATATCAATGTATCGATGAATGCAAATTGTGAGTTCTTAGTTACAGCACCCATGATGCTTAAAGATCCTAGTATTTGTGCAAGAATTGGATTCTATCTGGTCACTCTATATGATGAATATAATCGACCTGTGCCGAATCCAA
>JAHEJC010000451.1 GCA_024639065.1 Lewinellaceae bacterium
GGCTTGGGGTAAACTCAGCTTTATGCTCGCCGGCACCTTAAGCCCTCATCGTTATATGCAAATTAGAGAAGGGAATTTGGCAATGATTGCGAGTCAATATAAACTCGTTTTAAGAATTTTAACATTAACAATGCATGTTTTGTTTATTAATATTTTATTTTGTTCGCAGGAGGAATTACAGAATGAAGACGAAGAAATTTATATAAAAGATAGCATTGCTGTTTCCAATCAAAATGAGATTAATAATCATTCTTCCAGAACAAAGATGAATGAAAAATCAAATATTAAATATGTATGTATGGGCAATAGTACTGCTGATATAAACCTAAATCTGCTGAGCAATAAAGGATTTCACTTGGAATTTCAATCGCTACTTGAAGAAAATAGTATTATGTATAATTTTTCTGGTAAATGGGAGAGGGTTGGTAGTGATCTTGAATTAACATTCATTCAGAAAAACAAACCTAATTTAAAGGCATTATTTGACAATAATTATGTCACTGGTGAGTTTAAATATCGCTTCCCGAATGATAGCACAGTAATTTTTGACGCTATGCAAGAGGTTATTATGATCTGGGGCGTTTCCTGTATTAAAACATCAAAATAAATGCATATAACTACGGCATCAAGCCGACCCGAAGAGCGCGGGGTTTCTCGAATTTCCAGAAAACCACCTCAAATTTTGCAGTAATTCAAACATAAATCAGTACATGTCTTCGGGCAGCTTATGCCATTGTCGTTAGAAGGCTCAAAAAGAGATAAAGCGCTTGAATGCGACCAATATTATGACTATATTTAGGTCGTGTTTAAAGAAGAGGAAATATAATGAAACCAAGTGAGGCAATTAAACCGATCAGCTTTCTAAAGACTCATGCATCTGAAGTTATCCGCGATATTTCTAAAAATAGAAAGACAATGGTAATTACTCAGAACGGTGAGGCCAAGGTCGTTGTGCAAGACATTAAGGTTTATGAGGAGATGCAGGATAGTTTGGCTCTATTGAAAATTTTAGCGCTGAGTAATAAGAATCTAGAGGGAAAAGAGTACAAATCTCTTGATGATTCCTTTGCTGATATTAAAACAAAGATAAAAGATACTAAGACTAAGAAATGAAATATCGGGTATTCATACTGAAAGATGCTGAGCAAGATATTCTTGAATTGTATGAATATATAGCTCTAAACAATGCATTATCGAAAGCAGATAAGCTAATAGAAAAACTTGAAGATAAATGTAAAAGCCTGTCAGAATATGCAAATCGTGGTCATATCCCTCCTGAATTAGATCGGGTTTCTGTGTATAATTATTTAGAAATACACAATAAGCCCTACCGTATCATATATCAAATCATAGATAAAAATGTGTTTATTCATTGCATACTTGATGGTCGCAGAGACCTGATAGAATTATTGCATGAAAGACTATTAAGATAAAGCCTTCTAACTAGGACTTCCACGGAAGTGGTCCAATGGACAAGCTGACCCCGTCAGTAAAACATTGCCGGACTAATGGCCCGTCAGTGGCCGGGCCGTAGGTGCGAGGGCTGGACTTTCCCTGAATTTCTAAGTTGCTTGGCCGGGCTCGGAGTAAACTCAGCTTTATACTCGCCGGCAGCTTAAGCCCTCGTCGTTAGGCCAATAAAGAGTAGATATAGATGTCAACACCACCAAGACTAGTTGAGCTAAAGTGCAAATGTGAGATATCTCATTGGGAAATCGATTATGATTTTAGGGGAATGTATGGAGAAGAAGAACCTTATGATGCAGGTATTTACACCTGTCCCGAATGTGGCTTTCAAGGTTCTGGATTTACTGTAATACAGAAGTCACCAAGTGAGTTTTTCCTGCAACCTCACGACATGTATCCGATGAAAATAGGTGAATTTATAAAATGGGTTCGGGTGTTAAGAAAACACTTTCCAAAACATCCATTTCTTAAATTACTTTGCTGGAGATGGTATCCTGGAAAAGAAAGATGGTGGCAATTCTGGTAATGAAATAAAATTATTCTAAATAAGCCCTACTCGTTAGGCCCTAAAAACGAGAGAGAGATATGAAAAATCACCTTATATTATTCGTTGTTCCTTTTTTAATAATTCTATTTAGTTGTGATAAATTCATGACAGGTATGGCAGAAAATCAGTATATGAGTGACATTTATATGCCACTAAACGTTGGGGATATCCGGCAAATGGTTTGGGTTGAAGACAGCTCTACGGTTTTATGGACAATTACGGGTAAAGCTTTAAGAAAGGATGGGATTCCTGTCTACTGCATGGAGTGGAAAACGGGTACATCTTTTACAGAAACTTATTATTACTTGAATAAGGACGGATATTTCCTTGCAACCGAATTAGACACGACCAGAATTACTTCAATTGATCCAAAGATCAATCCGTTTGGAGAACAGAGATTGGCTAAACTCAGGCCGACTGATGGCGAGCAATTCCTACATACACCTGGTGATTCTGATATAACCTATTGGATAACCCAAAGAGAAGAGCCTGTTCAGACACTTTGTGGATTGTTTGAAGATGTCTACAGTTTTACACTAGTTGTTAGTTTGGAACAATCATGGTTGTTGCAGACATATTATGCAAGAGGTTATGGTTATCTAGGGACCTCAGGCTTTTTTTCTGACAGTCTTGATTATATGGTTACCTTTATTAAAGTAGGAGATGTAACCAAGGGTTCTCTTTGGCCAGAAAAAGATTTTGGAGAGTTTTCAAATCATATGACAAAAAAGAAAATGTATGATTATCTATTAAATGGTTATCGCATGACAAATAAGATGGATGCTAATAAAGATTAGGGCCTAACTCGGGCTTCCACGGAAGTGGTCCAATGGACAAGCTGACCCCGTCAGTAAAACATTGCCGGACTAATGGCCCGTCAGTGGCCGGGCCGTAGGCGCGAGGGCGGGACTTTCCCCGAATTTCCGGCCTGATTGCACCGGCTCGGAGTAAACTCAGCTTGATGCCCGCCGGCAGCTTAATCCCTTATCGTTAGGTTGATAGAGAAAAAAACAGGATAAATAGTATGAAATGTTTTATAATAAATCTTCTACTGACGATACTGTTAATTATTACCAGCTGTCGTAGGTCATCTGATCCGATATCAAATCAACACCAAGAACCGTTTGATTATCATATTACAATTTTTAAAACCTATGAAGAATTATTTAGCGATACAACTCGTCTGGTACAGGATTTTGATTTTAGTAATGAAAAGATATATTTATGGCCACTGGGACCCCAAGGACTTTATGACTATGATCTATCTACATCTCATTTAAGGAAATTAGTTGATCGTACTGGTGGCGATTTTTTAACCCATGAATCTAATAATGTTTTCTTCGCAATGTCAGGAGGTACCGTTTGTGAACGTTACCGCATTGAAGATTCCAGTACTATAAGTATAAATTTGGTGGATCAGGGTAGTGATTTTAAACTGATAGGTGGCATGGATATTTACGAGGAAGCTTTATATGTGATACTGCGAAAGAGCTGGGAGCATCCAGACGAAACTTATATATTAAAATTTGGTCCACTTTATCCAATGAAAGAGTTCATTCCGTATGGAAAAAATACGATGTATATGACAATTGCAAATAATATTGTGTATAGTATTGATATCTCAAATCCAGATCTGATAAAACTTAGCCGATTTAATTTGGAAACCAGGGATTTTCTTGACGATTTATCTCATCCCACTAATTACCCCGATGGCATACGCATATATCAGGATAAATTCTACTTTACTGATTACCAGCAAAGATACATTGGATCAGTTCCCTTATCAGAAATTGAAAGGTAGAATTAAAAAGAGAATAAGAATCAACCTAACTAGGGCTTCCACGAAAGTGGTCCAATGGACAAGCCGACCCCGTCAGTAAAACATTGCCGGACTAATGGCCCGTCAGTGGCCGGGCCGTAGGCGCGAGGGCTGGACGTTTCCTAAATTTCCGGCTTGCTTGGCCTGGCTAGTAGAAAATTCGGCTTTGTCTCGCCGGCAGCTTAAGCCCTATTCGTTATACCTTTAAAAAATAAAAACAGTAAATATGAAATGAAAGTATTAATCATATTCGTAATTATCTTCAGCCTGATTTCTATCCTAAATACTCAGATATACTGGAGGCATTCTGGTTTATTAGGTAGTGGTGCTGCAGATGTAATTACAGTGGATAATTTTAATCGCATTTTTGTTGGTGGCTCAGATTGGGGAATCTTTAGATCCGTGGATCAGGGAGAAACTTGGAGTCATTATGGATATAACTTGCATAGATATTTTAATTCCCTCACTTTTAATACAAATAATACGATGTTTGCTGGTGTGGATGGATATGGTGTTTATCGCTCCGAAAATAATGGTGTTACTTGGCAGCTAAAAAAAAATGGGATAACTGATTTACGGGTAAACCATGTTGTTGTTAGCTCAAATGACTTTGTATTTGCAGCAACACGCAATGGTGGAATATTTCGATCCTCAGATAATGGAGAAAGCTGGTTTCAGATAAATAATGGTTTGAACAATCATCAAGTATATCGGCTTGCTGTTAACTCTCAGGATTATATATACGCTGGTACCAGTAATGGAATATACCGTTCAACAGATTATGGAGATTTGTGGTATTATACTAATAATGGATTTCCATTAAGCTATGCGACATCTATCGTTTTTAAATCCACTGGCGAGATATTTGCCAGTTCTAATTATGGTGTTTTCAAGTCTAGTGATGGTGGATTAAACTGGGTGCCTGTAAATATTGGATTGACGAATGAAAATATTCGTTGTCTGGCTATTAACTACACCGACGATGTCTTTGCAGGTGCGGATTGCGATTCAATTTACTGCTTGTACAACAATAGTAACATCTGGATACCCTTGAGCGAAGGCTTATCTGGTTATGTAGTAGAAACAATAACAGTGGATACCTTTAACTATTTATATGCTGGCATTTGGGGTACTGGGATTTATCGTTCAGTTGATAATGGCAGTACTTGGGGCTCTGTAAATAATTCTCTGGATGGAAGAAGGGTCAATAGACTTGTTTCAACACAAAATAATAGAATTTATGCAGCTACTGATGGAGGCC
>JAHEJC010000452.1 GCA_024639065.1 Lewinellaceae bacterium
GAACAATTGCCATTTCATTTTGCATTTTCCTTAATTTCATGGAATCATCTTGAAAACAATAATTGGAAGATATTTTTAGATGATATTGCCAATTTGGGTTGAGATAGAATTATCTATTTTCTAAACACATTTGTTTAAAAATAAATCATGAGATATTTAGCACTGGTTATTGGAGTGTTCCTGTTATTTCCATTTTGTAATAGTCCCCAAGATCAAAAATCATTACCGGATTTAACCCAATATGTAGATCCACAAATAGGTTCAGTGCATGGTCGTTGGTTTTTTTATACTCCAGCAGCCCGCCCTTTCGGGATGGCTAAGCTGGCTCCCCATACCAATGCGTATAACAGTGATGGTGGCTGGGGCCCTACCGGCTATGACGATCGACATACCTCGATAGAAGGATTCGGCCATTTTCATGAATTCCAAATTGGAGGCCTGGTTTTCATGCCAACTACAGGAAAATTAAAAACGATCCCTGGCTCTTTAGAGAATCCGGACCAAGGTTATCGTTCACGATTTGAAAAGAATACAGAACAAGTTGAAGCTGGTTATTATACGGTACAGCTAAAAGACTATGGTATTAAGGCTGAGCTAACCGCCACGGAACGGGTTGGTTATCACCGCTATACATTTCCAAAAACAGACCAAGCACATCTCATCATCGACATTGGCCATAAACAGGGAGAAAGTAGTGATGTTACGAATGCACATGCCGAATTAGTAAATGGAAATGAAATCGAGGGATTCATAGAAACCTATCCTGAGTATGCTAAATTCTGTGATCCGGATAAAAGAGTGGATATGTTTTTCGTGATCAAGCTAAGCAAGAATCCAATCAAAACCGGAAGCTTTATTGACTCCATTCAAGAAGCAGGAAACACAAAAACGGAAGGGATAAATAATGGATTGTACCTGACTTTTGCTATGGAACAAAATGAGGTATTGGAAATTCAAACCGGGTTGAGTCACACCTCAATAGAGAATGCACGAATAAATTTAACCACTGAGTCGACTGGAAAAAAATTTAATGGAGTACGTAAGGAAACCACCGATATTTGGAATAAAAAACTCAACCGAATTCTTGTTGAAGGTGGTAAAAAAGAGGATCGCATTAAATTTTATACCGGACTTTATCACACCCTATTAGGTAGAGGATTAGCCAGTGATGTTAATGGTGATTACCCCTTAGTGGATGGCAAAATAGGTAAAACGCCATTAGACAAAAATCAGCAACCGAACTACCCCCATTATAATACAGACGGCATGTGGGGAGGATTTTGGAATCTAAGCCAGGTTTGGTCTTTAGCATATCCTACTTATTTCCGAGATTACCTGCAATCTAATATTGATTTTTATAAATATAGAGGCTGGCTACACGATGGTACAGCAAATGGGGTTTTTACCAATGGGGTACAAACCAACTTCCAAGGACTATTAATAGCCTCTGCTTATCATGTAGGTATTCGTGATTTCGATATACTTTCCGGCTATGATGCAGCCTTAAAAAATGAACTTGAATACCGCGGACGAAATCTTGGTAACGGTAAGTACGATTTAAGCTATTTTATAAAGAACCAGTATGTACCTTACAAAGACACGACCATTTCTAATGGATGGGTATTCAATTTTGGAGGTTCTCATACGTTAGAGTATTGCTTTAGTTCATATGCCGTAGCTCAGCTGGCACAGGAAATGAAGGATAACGTAAACTATAATAAACTCATAAACCAAGCAGGTTACTATAAAAATCTATTTGATCCCGAGACCAAATTTATTAGACCAAAACTGGAAGATGGATCCTTTATTCAAGATTTTGATCCCATGCGAGGATGGGATGGTTTTCAAGAGGGAAATGCATATCAATATACCTGGTATGTTCCCCATGACCCAGCTGGTCTGATTGCACTTATGGATAAATCCCTCTTCAACGAGCGCTTAGAAAGTATGTTTGATAACGCGCAAAAAAGTATGTTCGGTGGCGGCTCTGAAGAAATCCACAGTTTCTCCGGTGTAGAAAAACTATACAATCATGGTAACCAACCTTGTTTGCATAATGCCTGGCTATTCAATTATTCCGGCAAACCATGGCTTAGTCAAAAATGGGTACGGACTATTTGTAATGAGTTTTATGGAGTGGAACCATTGCATGGATATGGTATTGGGCAAGATGAAGATCAGGGGCAATTGGGTGCTTGGTATGTGCTAGCATCTATGGGATTATTTGATGTGCAGGGATTAGCTTCTGCTAACCCTTCCTTTCAATTTGGTAGTCCTTTATTTGATCGAATAACCATTGAGCTCGATCAAAATTATTATAACGGAAAAGAGCTCATCATAGAAACAGCAAATCAAGACCCAAATAATTTATATATCCAATCTGCCACCTGGAATGATGAATCGTTAGATGCGAACTGGATGTACTACGCTGACCTAATGCAAGGTGGTAAACTAATTTTCACACTTGGCCCTGAACCAAATACGAATTGGGGAATATCAACAGTCCCGCCATCCATGTCTGATGAAAATAGAAAATAAATGATGAAGCGAACATTTATATTTATCAGCGTGCTACTAATAAGTTGTACCAATCATGGAACCCAAAAGGAATTAGCTAAAAAGATTCTGACTAACCAGGAATTCATTGAAGTAAAAAATAGAGCACTGGAGGTAGTTAAAACCGGGTTTAATGCCGGTGATGGTTATGGTGAGGTATGGATCAGGGATTACAACACGTTTATTGAACTTTCTGCTGAAGTTTTCGAACCCAAAGAACTTGAAGAGAACTTGTTGGTATTTTTTCGATTACAAGGGGAAGATGGAAATATAATTGACGGATTTATTCCAAAAGCAAAAGCAGTTCCATCGGAAGATGGTTATCAATACATATATTCCGATTTAGAGCCTAACTATTGTGGTCATAAAAATACCGTAGAGACGGATCATGAAAGCTCTTTAGTTCAAGCTGTTTATAAGTATATCCGCAAAACCGGGAATACAGCATTTCTCAATAGAAAAGTTGGACACTTAACGGTAGCTGAACGCATGGTAAAGTCCATGCAATTTTTACGTGACCATCGCTGGTCTGATCAGTATGGATTAATCTTTGGCGCCACCACGGCAGATTGGGGTGATGTACAACATACCCACCCGTGGGGTGTATATATTACGGATGAGACTCATTTTTGTGTGGATATCTATGACAATGCTATGATGCTTATTGCCTTGGATAATTTAATGTACCTGGTTCCCGAGTCAAAACCTAAATGGCATCCTATCCGGGAAGAACTAGCTATAAACACCATGAAGGTATTGTGGGATGAGCACAATCAAAAATTTATTCCACATATCTACTTAGATAAATCACCCTACCCGGATGACTTCAATGAAAATGAAATCTACTATCATGGAGGTACCGCCGTTGCAATTGAGGCTGCGTTACTGAATAAAGAGCAAATCAAAATTTCTCTGGACAAAATGGTAGCGAATGTCAAAGCTTCCGGAGCTGGCTCCATCGGCTTAACCATGTATCCCCCTTACCCTGCTTGGGCTTTTGAGAATAAAGGTATGTATCCTTACGGGTATCAGAATGGAGGCGACTGGACCTGGTTTGGAGGGCGAATGATCCAGCAATTGATCAAAAATGGTTTCGTCGAAGAGGCCTATGAGCAACTAGTACCCATGACTGACCGGGTAGTAAAAAACAATGGTTTTTATGAATGGTACACGGTGAAAAATGAGCCAGAAGGTTCTGGTACATTTCGCGGATCAGCAGGGGTTCTATATAAAAGCATACAAATGCTTACTGACTGGGCAGAAAGGTGTAGGTGCCTGAAATAAGTTGACCGTTTTTGACACAAAAAATGGTTAAAAATGAAAGTTAAAAAACAAATTCCACAATCAAAGTTAAGTTATCCACAACGAATTCAACAAGTGTTCAGCACAGAGTTGAAGGTTAAGAAGGTAAAGGAGATTGAAATGGGTTTGATTCGGGTTAGTGAATTAAGTAGGAGTTTAGGTGTTTCCCAAACCTCCATATACAGATGGATAAGGAAATATTCCTTAACTTATGAGAAACGAACCCAAGTCATCGTGGAATCAAAAAGTGAAACAAAAAAGATAAAATACTTAGAAGAACAATTAAGAGAAGCCCACCGAATGTTAGGAGAAAAACAAATCCAGTTAGAGTTTACGGAGAAGATGCTAGAATTGGCGAGTAAAGAACTAGGTGTTGACCTTAAAAAAAAATATATCACGAAACGATAAAGTGGTATTGGTTACATCAAAATGAAAATAGATTTACCATGCGTCGTTTATATACAAATGTAGGGTTATCCAAACAAGCGTTTCACCAATGGATGGAAAGAGATAATACTCGTAGAGCCAAGTGGGATCAAGTATTTAGTATAGTACAGCAAGTAAGAGTAGACCATCCAGGGATGGGTATACGTAGCATATGGGAGATTATGCGCCCAGAAGGATTAGGTCGAGATGAATTTGAAAGGCTAGCCTTTGTACACGGTTTGGGTATTCAACCAAAGAAGAATTATCGTAGAACGACCCATAGTTTAGGGGTTAGAAGATTCCCCAATCTGATACAGCAAATTGAGGTGACAAGATTAAACCAGGTTTGGGTAAGCGATATCACCTATTATTTATTGGACCAGGAGTTTTATTATCTAACCTTTATAATGGATTTGTATTCAAGAAAAATAATAGGATATTCAGTAAGTAAGAATTTGCAAACCAAGCAAACCACATTACCAGCTCTGGCGTATACAATTAAATACAGAAAAAAAACAAAAGATAAATTAGACACTATCTTTCATTCAGATGGAGGCGGCCAATATTATGAGAAAGAGTTTATAAAGTTGGCTAGACAAAATGGGATTACGAGTAGTATGTGTTCAAGCGTATACGAAAATCCACATGCAGAGAGATTAAATAGGACCCTAAAAAATCAATACATTTATAGATATAATCCAAGCAACTTTATCGAATTGAAAAAAGCAACTACTAAAGCTTGTTTAATGTATAATGAAAAACCCCATCGATCACTTCATAAAATGAGTCCGAATAAGTATGAAAATAG
>JAHEJC010000093.1 GCA_024639065.1 Lewinellaceae bacterium
CAATATCGATTACTTGATCACTGTAGGTGATACCTATCAATTCGCAATCATCATCGGTCACCACCGGATAGGTTTCCGGATCATTTTCAATCGGACTCAAATCTTCCAACTCATCACAGTTCACATACTTATCTGCCGGGAATTTTACCTCAAAATCAGATCGCGGTTTGATTGTAATTCGTTGATAGCATGTTGAGCTATTACCACACTTATCGGTAACCGTCCAGGTTCTGGTTAAGTAACCTACTCCACATTCATCCAGTTCCCCTTCAGTCACTTCCGTGATTTCTGGCAACCAGCAATTATCATAGTATTCTGGTTCTCCGAAATACGCATAAGGATCCGGTTTACCATCGCCCTCGGTATCATACTTATCCAGCATTAACCAGAAACGGCAATAGATTGGTTTCCAGGTATAATTATCATCCGGATACCAGGCAGCTAAATTCTCATCACATGGATCTTCATAATGGTAACTATCATCAATAGGTCCACCGTAATACCCATGGACACCTCCATCCCAAGGAGCATCTACGCACCATTCTGCTGGAATCGGAGCATTGTAGACATCATCTGAATCATCCGTACGATCAAACTCACAGCCAGGTAAGAAGATATCACTAACAGCACAAATATCATGGGCAAATCGAGCGCTGGTCCATTTAACTTCATCATTGCCTCCATTAGGGAAGATAGAACCCACGACTGGAACGCCATCACAATAGTAGCTAACATCTGCTGGAGCGTAGCATACCGGAGGCGTCTTATCGTCTTTAATCACTTCGATCATACAATCATTGTAGTAGGGAAGGTCTAAAAATCGCTTCCTGAAAATACCGGAATAAGCCAGGTGGGCTAGATTTCGTTCCTGGATTACGAAAGCAAGTAATTCAGGATTATTAGCAAGATTTTCGTAAACTTTGATCTTCATTTCAATATCATCTCCGTAGCAAATCAGGTAGTATAATATATTAATGACCTCAAAGAATTCAAGCGGTCCACTGAAAGATTCAGCTGTAGTTATCGGAGCAAAAACAGTCAAATCACTTCCCAATAAAGCAGGATTTAAGCCATTCAAATCAATTGGGGATAATATAATTGTTTCTTCATTCAATAGCTGTAATAATATATCTACAACACCCTGAGCAGAGGTATCAATTTCACCACCTATATCAATATCCTCTAAAATACTACTCAACTCGAAGCAGGTAATTTCTTCTAAGAAGCTTTCACCATCGGAATCAACGAATGGGTTTTCGCATCGTGCACCAAGTAGTAATTGAAGGATTTCATTGGCTGTATAAGGTGAGCCATCACCAACTAGTATGCCTAGCTGATCAAAATCAAAATTGTTTAATAACTCTAAAGTTTCAACAATTTCGTCACCGATTTGATCCAATCCTAAGGATAACGCAATATCATCACAGGTTATATCTGGGTGAATTGGGTCGTGATATGCACCAATAGAATCATAATAGAAAACATAATTACATCTATATGAGCTTAAGCGCAGAACTGGTGCTCTGAACCAATTATACCAATCATGCTCGCTTCCTCTAAAAATGTGAGGATCATACGGTGGAGTACCCAGGTCTTCATAAACTCTTAAAACAAGACTATCCCGTCCACATTCCTCCAGATCAATATAACTATCAAAAACGTAGAGGTCGATCCACTCTTCAATGATCATATCAATTTCATGGGTAGCAAACTGATATTCATAATAGCACTCATGTAACGCGTCATGCCAGTAGTTTCTCCAATATTCAATATCGGCCATTGTCGCTACAGCAAAATGTACGTCATCACAATTATCATGGCTTCCGTCATCCAGGTCTTTGGCATAAAGCCTCACCCAACAACTGTCCGGATCCAAGGTGACTTGAGTAATCTCATCACATACCGGAGTAGGAGGCTCGTTGTCAAAAATAAGTATGGTTTGACATACTCTGGACTCATTCCAACATCCGTCAGTGACATAATATTTAACCTTAATCTCCGGCTGAACAAATAACAATCCGGATTTAGGAACATATTCCGTCACTTTGGTCCCAAAAGGTATTTCACCACTTCGCACAATCACTTTTCCAGGGTGGTCCTGATCGAACCATTCCATTTCATAGCGGACTTTAAAATCCTTGAAAGCTTTGACCAAATCACCTTTAGCTGCTTTAATCGCGCAATCAGCATAGATGGTAGGCCAGCCCAATTCAACATGAGCTACACATTCGTGAGGCTGTGTATACCCAACAATGAATGGAGAGAACTCCGGACTAAAGAAAACCACCGGAGGTTCATTGTCAATAATTTTAATCCATTGGACACAAGTGGTATCTTCACCGGTACACCAATCAAAAAGCTTCCATTCTCTGCGTATTTTATACGTAGGACCACAAGTAGGTACTATGTGATCTTTATATTCGGCTATGATATTACATTTGCCATTATTGACTCCGCCTAAACTGTTAGTACTTGAACCAACATAATGTCTGTCGCCGTCTGGCGTTTTTATATAAGGAGGTTCAACTAGCCCACCAGGTTTAGGGATGGGATGACTATAACCATCTTCATCCTCATAAGCATAATCCGGATCCCACAGCAGGCAAGTAAATAATTCATCAAGGTCCGATATATCTGTAATTGGATTCACTCTGCTCACACAACACTCAAAAAAGGTGTCTACTGGACAAACCAAGGAATCCAATGATTCCCGGATGATGTAAATACGCTGACTATCGCAGCGACTGCTATTACCCCACACATCAATACTGATCACACTGCGTTCAATATACCCGATAAAGTCGGCACTATCGCAATTATAATCTACCCAAATCCGATGCAATTCTTCAAACTGCAAGCCATAACCGCAATTATCTCGAGTGGGAGTTGCATTAATAAATTCTTCCGCATCCCAGCAATTTAAGGTATCATTTTCACAATTAATGATCCGAGCCCATTTGTCCTCAACAGTCAAATAACCCCAGCAAGAATTGTCATCAAGTCCAACTACTTTATAGGTAAGTCTTTGGCCTCGTTGAGCACCGGTCAAAGGATTACTCAATTTTTGACCGTATGGATCATATATTTCAACTGTGGCACCTGTACATCCACTGGTATCTTTAATTACATCGCTTATTGTAACAATGTACTCACAGGCAGTATCTAGGCCTAGATAGACATGGTCTGAACAGCTATAACTACAGTCTTGTGACTGCACATTAAAGCTCATAGAAATCAAAATCAGGCCAATTAAAGATATGTTTCTTAGGAGTAAAAATCGCTTCATATGAAAGAGGATTTTTGGTTTTGTCATAAAATTCGTTTCGAAACTAAGGACGAATATAATAAATAAAGAAAAATAAAATATTATAATCTCAATTATTTAAGTACTTAAAAATCAAGATCATATTACAAAAATACCCTATATGAAATGGATTAACGCTGAATAGGTCGCGAGGAATTAGTGATCCACTCACTCCATGAACCAGCGTATAATTTAGGCCAATCATACCCAGCATAAAGAAGAGACAATATATTATGGCAAGCTGTAACCCCGGATCCGCAGTAAATAATTAAATCTTGTGGTCGAGAATCACCGATAATTGAGGCCCATTCTGCTTTTAATAAATTTGGATCTTTCCAACCTAATTCCTCATCTAAATTATTTAAGAATGGTCGGTTCTTAGCAGATGGAATATGGCCAGCAATCGGATCAATCGGTTCGTAAATGGCATGATACCGTTCTGAAGCTCTAGAATCAATTAGGGTTTTTTGAGGGTCATGCAATCTGGCTTCCACTTCTTCTGCTGAAATCAGCCATTTGAGCTGGGGTTGTCCTACAAACTGTGTTCTTTCAGGTTGATTTACTTTATTAGATACAGGCAATGGCAGTTCTTTCCATATTTTCCAGCCCCCTTCCAGTACAGCGCAGGCTCGGTGACCCATCCATTGTAGCATCCACCATAATCGGGCTGCTATTCCGCCATGTGATTGATCATACAGGATGACTTGGGTATCCGGACCAATTCCCCATCCCGAAAACTTTTCTTCCAGGTCTTTTGGGCTAGGGAGCGGGTGTCTACTGGTTTGTCCTGAAATAACTAAACCCGAGAGATCTGCTTCCAAATCAGCATGAATAGCATTTGGAATATGTGCTTCCTGAAATTCCATTTTACCCCTGGAAAAATCATCCAAATAGGATCGCACATCTATAATTCTAAAATTCGGATTATTTAGATGCTGAGATAATACCGCTGGCTTTATTATAGTTTGAAATAGCATATAGTTGATTATTTTTGAGGGTATCTTGAGCTTTCCTTAATATCAATTATTTCTCCTGGTAATTGATCGGTTAGTTGAGCATTTTTAATGATCCATTTTCCATTTATTAATACATATTCGATCCCATCCGGGTACTGATGTGGATTTTCAAAAGTTGCTTTATCCTGAATTTGATTGAGGTCCAGGATCGCAATATCTGCTTTATAACCCATTTTGAGTAAACCCCTGGTCTGAAGCCCTAAGAATTGGGCAGGTAAGCTAGTTGCAGAACGAATAGCATCCTCCACAGATAATACCTTTCGCTTAATTGCATAATGAGCAATCTTTCGCGGAAATGTACCATAAAACCTTGCGTGAACTGAACCCTCTTCCGGGAGTGCAACACCTGCATCAGAAGCCGTAATGACCCAGGGTTGGGCAGCTAAGGTCTCAATATCGAATTCATTTAAGGAAAAGCCACGAAGCCTGGCTCCTCCGGGTCGATCCTGAAAACCATTTTTCTGAAGAAAGATTACTGCTTCAATCACTGAACAATTTTTCATTTTGGCTACTTCCAGCAATGATTTTCCTAACAAGTTCTCATCCGGAAATTCAAAAACAATGATTTGTTCAGGTCCACCTCGCCGTTGGATGGCTCTTTGTACATCCTGATAGAAATCACGCTTTAATTGGTCATTGGCTAACGTCTTATCGAGTCGTTCTGCAAAAGAATCTTCCTTTTCTTTTGGTGATTCGGATGCATTCCTTCCAGTCCATCGATTTCGATTTAAAGCCCAATCCGGTATTAAGACGGTATTGCCATCAGAACCTGTGGTATTATAAGGATATTGATCCGCCCAAACATCAACCCCACGATTACGTGCTTCCTGGATTTGGTAGATTAATGCATTACTCGATCCCCAATAATCAGCTCCTTTAATCTTAATATGGGTAGCGCAACTTGGCACGCCAGTTACCTCAGCTACTTGAATCACTTCCTGAATATTTTCAAGCATCGTAGTGATTTTTTCATCTGCGTGTTGGCTGGGAACATACCACATGGGATCGGATCCAGAAGCCCTTTCATGCACAATATATACGCCTCCGTATTCTTTAAGAATGCTCACCAAATCTATGATTTCTTCCGTATTACTCCATCTACCGGGCACATACTCCAATCCTGCTGTCATACCAAATGCACCCGCTTCTAATGCCTCACGAATTGAACCTTTCATTTTTACGAGTTCTTCTGGTGTCGCCAACCGTCTATAATCGTTGCCCATTGCGAAACCACGTATTGAATTGTGCCCAATCATTAGAATAACATTGGGACCAAAACCTTGCTCTTCCAGTTGGATCCTTTGGGCTTTTACAGATCTTGGACTTCGCCCATCCTGATTCACTACCAACGTGGTCACGCCCTGAAACACCATATTGTGGGCCGCTTTAAGTTTAGGATGCTCAGCGCGTATACCTACTCGTTGCCCAAAAGGACCATCCGCATGAGAATGAATGTCAATAAAACCAGGACATAGCGTAAGTCCACTTGCATCAATTTCTTCAGTGGCATTTGCACTTTTTAAGTTTCCAATAGCGACAATTTTATCCTGCTCAATAGCTACATCCGCATAAAACCAGGGATTTCCAGTACCATCTATAATTTTACCATTTCTAATAATCAGGTCGTAAGTTTGACCCTGTAAAGAAAAAGAAAGGGCCAAAAAGACTATTGGAATTAAGCGACTGCATTTTTGGACATGATTCATGTTCAATTGATATTTTATCTAAAGATGAACTTTTTAACTAACCAATACTTAGTAATAATATTACTCAAATTTAAGATAAGAAGTATTCCCTTATTTAAAAACTGTGGAATCTTCTTGTTTAATTGTAAAATGTAAAAAGACATGCCTGAATTACCCGAAGTCAATACGGTAATGAAAATCTTCAGAGAACAAGCCCTGGAGAAAAGAATCAAGCAAGTAGACGTTTTTGATGATTATATTCTTAAAAATCGAGCGAGCGAAGAATTCATAGAATTACTTACTGACAATCAATTTATGGACACTTATCGCCAAGGCAAATATTTTTTTGGCATCCTGAAATCGAATCAATCGGTTTTGTTCCATTTAGGAATGACTGGTGATATGGTCTATTATGCTGAACCGGAAGACCGCCCAAAACATGAACGATTCAATATCACTTTTAATGATAATTTGATATTGGGATACAATGATCCCAGAAAATTTTCTAACATATTAGTCCTGGATAGCCATAAAAAATACCTGGAAGATATCCAATTAGGGCCGGATGCTTTAAGCATTTCAAAGGCAAAATTCCTGGATTCTATTCAATCTAAAAAAGCCTTCCTGAAAGGATTCTTATTGAATCAAAAATTGATAGCTGGGATTGGTAATTTATATGCTGATGAAATCTGTTTTCAGAGTAAGATTCACCCTTCATCAAGAATAGAAAATCTTTCAAAAAAACATTGCGAAGTGCTTTATCAAAATATGAAAAAAATTCTAAAATTGGCTGTTCGAAAAAATGCCTATTACCAGGTATATCCGGAAGATTGGTTTTGGAAATGGAGAAAAGAAGGAGCTTCAGAGCGTAACGAAGCCTGGACGGTTAAGAAAATGACCGTAGCCGGAAGAACTACATTTTGGGTGGAGGGTTACCAAGAAATGTATTAAATGAGCCTATAAGCCATAGTAAAGTTATATGAAGTAAGTTTAGTCAAGTAATCATTTCCTGCAAGAAATCGGTGCCCAAAACCATATCGAGCCATCAATCCAATTTCAACACGATTTAAAAAAATTAGTCCAATTCCAGATTCTACAAAAGCTTTTTGACTCCAAGAATTTTTCATGCGATAATCTTCTTCCATTAAGGTGACCGACTCGGTGATTTCCATAAAAGGTTCATTATTTTGGAAATTGGGTGAAAGTGGCTCAGGTTGCACTTCTTCAAAAGTATTTTTTTGGTGTGTAATATGTAGATTAGATTTATATGAATATCCCATTTGCGACCCTAGCCCTGCATGGATTTCTATAAATTTGAAAATAGGCAAAATGCGAACCAATGCAATTTCTAAGCCTGCCTCGTCGGAATGACTGGCATAGGTCAAACCCTCAAAAGTGTTTTCTTGATCGTGGAAAGTATATTCAACCGCATCATACCTTGCATCAATCTTATAAAAAGCAAGATTCAATTCCGTATTTTTTAATTTAGGCGTATATAGAGATACGCCCAGCCTAATATTAGCATTTTCACAGAACATTTCATTTAAATTCTTTTCGAACCCATCCAGATTCACTAATTGATCACTAAATATTCCTTTTATTGAATTCAAAAAATAATCTTCTCCTAAATCATAAACCGCATCCAATTCAAATCCGCTGGAAAATGATACTTTTTTAACTTTAACACCGTTGGATTGAGTTGAACCTGAAACTGCAAAAAGAATTAAAAAGAGAAGGTTAATAAATTTATACATTTCCTTTAGTTTTTATGAATATACACAAGATATAACGAAAACATGGAGGATGATGTAGTTTTACCTTTCTCAATGATTATATAAAAACTGGATTAAATGAATCAATGAGTTCATTTATATTTCTGATATAATTATAACGTGAATCAGTTATTTACACCCTAGTCAAAAGGAAATCATTACAAAACCTTAATTCGAATATCTTTAAAATGCACCTCGTCACCATGTCCTAAAAAACCAATGTGACCGGTCTTTTTAGACAGCCCTGGATGATCATTGCCATCCATCGTTTTCCCTGGTTTTAAATAATCGCCCTCCAAGATTATTTGATTATTGAGCATTACCCTAATATAGGCATCTTTGACCATTACCTCTTCTTCATTCCATTCGCCTACAGGGAGCAAGGCACCTCTCTTTGCCGGTGCCACTCCATAGACTGAACCATGGTATTGGTACACCTTAAGGTCTTGGTATTTTTCTGCTGTATTGTCTAAAATTTGAATCTCTTTGCCCAAATAGGCAGCATCCCCTTCCAAAGGTGCATGGATACCCAATCCGTTATTAGCGCCTGGGGTAAGTTTAAATTTAAATCTAAAAACAAAATTGGAATATTCTTTTGCAGTATAAAGATTCCCTCTACCACCACCGTCTGGTGTAATAACGATAGAACCATCAGAAACTTGGTAATCTGTTTTATTACCAACCCATTGATCTAAACTTTTACCATCAAATAAAGAAACAAATCCTTCTGCTTGTTCGGGAGATGTAAGGCCTAAATTGGTTGTATTACAGCTAATCAAAACGCCCGTTAACAGGATTAACAAAAAATAAGCAAAATGGTCTCTGAGCATAGTTTATATTTTTTATGGAATGTGAATATTAACAGAATCCCCAACATGAATGAATCCATCTTGCATGATGCTGGCAGTAATTCCTCCGTGACCACGCATAGCATTATAACCACCCAATCCTAGATTTTCTTCCATTCTTGAACAAGGATAACAAATTCCTGTTCCCACCAAAATTACCTGATCTCCTATTTTAAATGGGCGATTTTTTAAGGCTAACAAATTTATACCTTTTACGACAATATTTCTCCTCAAAAGAGATGGATCAATCTCTTTACCAAGAATAGCCTGAACGGTGGCAATATGTTCAGATTGAATCAAAGTCACTTGGCGTTTTTTATTTTGACCCTCATAGTGGTCATTGCTTATTCCGCTGTCTGAGTTCAGCTCGCAATAACTTTGATTTAGCAAGGGTGCTCTTCTTTGTGGACGTGTCCCGATCCAAACCACTTCTCCTACTTGAGGCATAATATTAAGCAAAGCCTTCAAAGCTGATTTTTCTGACACTTCCATGAGAATTCATTTAGTTCTGATTGTAAAATTATTCAATTTATTAAATTTACAACAACTAAATTTATGTGCATCGCGAAAAGAGAAGATTTGAGTTTTCTACTTCTATTAAGGAAAGTGCCGTACCTTTGATCATTTATTGATGCCTATACATGATGGGAAAGATAAGAGCATACATTAAAATGATAAGAGTGATGGGAGGTATGGTAGCCTATTTGTCAATTATTTTCGTCCGGCAGGCTATTAAAGGACCTGATTTGGAGCATGCATTCAAAATTAGGAAAAAATGGGCAGAATATAGTATTAGAGTATTAGGTGTTGATCTAGAAATTATTGGTGACATTCCCAATGAAATAGGAATTATCATATCCAATCACCGTTCCATGGTGGATCCGATTATTCAATTGACCAAATTTTATGCATTACCGGTCAGTAAAGCGGAAATTTCAAAATATCCCATTGTTGGCAGAGCTGCAATTACTACAGGTATTATTTTTTTGGAAAGGAATAGCCAGAATAGTCGAATCCAAACTAGGTCAATCATCAAAGAAAAAGTATCTAAAGGTTTTAATGTACTTGTATATCCTGAAGGTACGGTCGGTAATCAAAATCATACCAAACTGTTTAAAAAAGGATCCTTTGAAATAGCTTCTTCCGAAGGGATTCCCATCTTACCGATTGCGATCGAGTATGGACATATTGATAATCGATGGGACGCTTCAGACAGCTTGATACAGCATTTCATCAAGTCATTCAGTAAAGAAGAAATAAAAGTAAAATTGTATATTGGTGAGCCAATCAAAAAAGAAAATAGTTGGACACTTATGAAGGAAACCCAAAACTGGATAAACGAAAAACTTGAAACGGCTCAACAGTCGTGGATAATTAATTGAAAACTTTTAGTGATCATTATTAGATACATAAGAGCTGGAATTCGCTTATTGTTATTGTTCTCAGTTTCGCTTGTCGACTTAGCCATCGTGCTATTCTGTGTATCCATTTTAAAAAAGGATGTAGTTTGGGGCATGCGCTATCGCAAGGAAGTGTGGGCCAAACAAATGATGTGGATTGGGGGAATAAAATTGCGAACATCCGGTAAAATTCCCAAAGGGCCTCATTTAGTGGTGGTCAATCATCGATCCAGCATTGATCCACTCATTAATCTAGCCGATATTTTATGTTACCCGATCGCAAAAATCGAATTTAAAAGTTGGCCAATTATTGGTCCGGGTTCAAATAGTACCGGGATTGTGTTTGTGGATCGCTCCAGTAAGAAAAGTAGGCATATGACCCGGTTGGCTATTGCTGACGCACTTAAATCCGGAATGAATGTTTTGATTTACCCCGAAGGTGGTACCCATGATGGCGACCTTACCAGGTTATTTAAAAAAGGATCATTTGAGGTTGCAGCTGAATATGACTATCCAGTATTGCCGGTTGCTATGGAATATAAGGATCGGGCCGACAATTGGGATCATTCAGAAAATTTTGTGGCACATTTCTTCAAACGTTTTGGCAAAGCCAGGACCCATATTGAAATCAGGTATGGGCAGCCATTAAAATCAGGTAATTCTTGGACTTTGATGCGACAAACCCAAAGTTGGATTAATGATCAGATTATAGATATGCGTCAGTCCTGGGATGGTCCCAACTGGTATAAAAACCCACTGCCTCAAAAGCAAACTGATTCTATGAACGAAGTTAGAATTAACTAAGTCGAAACGATCAGCCTTACCAACACCAACTTTTTTGTCTATCCTTAATTTGATCTAGTCCAATTCGATAATGCGATTGGCAATCAGATTAAAAAATATCATACTGGTTGCACGAACATCGTTGTTTGCTCGGTTGGCTCCTTCAAATTTTTGGCCATAAACTTTCTGAAACAAATCGGTCAATGATGGCCATTTATATCGGCCGTCTCTTCCACGAATCTTGGTATAAAAGGTCGTTTCTTGCATTAAACAGTATGTATCCGATGAAAATAGACGATGTGGAACTTCTTTTCTTATACATTCCGCACCAAAAATACTGGAGTTAAAAGTGAAATTAAATGAAATTATGTATTCGGCTTGATCAATTAATTTTGAAAATTCCAGCAGTACTTTTTTTAAATCATTTCCATTTTGGACTGCTTCATCATGTTCAATACCATTATAATTAGTAGAATCTGCTGAAATTGTAAATCCTTCCGGTTTAATGATATAATCTTTGGCTTCAATGATATTGGATTCTTCATCTATATATTCCCATGCAAGATGTATCATTCTGGGCCAGTTAAAAGTATCTTCAACCGAAGCTTTATAACTTTTAGGTACGCCAGCAGCGGATGTGTCAAAAAATAAATACATGGACTGATAATAGTTAATAAATAATAATGATTGCCAAGATTATTTTGTACAGATCAAACATACTTAAAAAATCAATAATCGACTAGGTAAATGTAATTCTGATTCTCAAGCACGCGGATTCATTTTATGGAAACTTAGAGAACCTATATAAATGTTTACCTTTGAACCATGGAATTTACAGCAAAACAAATTTCACAATTGGTCAAAGGCACTATAGAAGGTAACCCGGAAGTTAAAGTATCAGAACCCTCTAAGATCGAGGAGGGATTACCAGGCACCATTACCTTCCTAGCCAACCCAAAGTATGAGGCATACGCTTATTCCACTGAAGCTTCCATCATTTTAGTTTCAAATGATTTTAAGCCTGCACAACCTATAAATAGTACTTTGATAAAAGTCGAAAACGTTTATCAAGCGGTAAGTGAATTGCTCAGTAACTTTGATCAAAAGGGATTTGGATTTCTAGGCATATCTGAAGATGCATATATTCATCCCAGCGCTTCTATTGGAGCTAATACCCATATTGCAGCCAGTGCTTATATCGAACCAGGAGTATCTATTGGAGAAAACTGTATCATATATCCTCAAACCTATATTGGCGCAAATGTAAGTATCGGAGCAAATACAATTGTTTATTCCGGTGCCAAGGTTTATCACAATTGTCTAATTGGTAGCCATTGTATTTTGCATGCCAATTGTGTAATCGGAAGTGATGGTTTCGGATTTGCATTTGACCCTTTAGGTAATTATAAAAAAATAAGTCAAATCGGTAATGTCGTGCTCGAAGATCAGGTTGAGGTAGGTGCAAATACGGTTATAGACCGCGCTACCATGGGATCTACAGTTATCCGTTTCGGTGTAAAATTAGATAACCTTATACAAATTGCCCACAATGTTGAAATTGGTGCAAACACGGCCATTGCAGCACAAGCCGGTATTGCTGGAAGCACTAAAATAGGCTCCCGCTGTTTAATTGGCGGTCAGGTTGGAATAGCGGGTCACCTTTATATCGATGAAGGGTCTCAAATTCAAGCTCAAAGTGGAATACCTTCCTCACTAAAAGGAAAAAATAAGAAATGGTACGGATCGCCTGCCCTAGACTATCAGCACTTTCTTCGAGCCTATTCGATCTTTAAAAAATTACCAGAACTTTGGTCCAAAATTTTAAAATTGGAAAAGAAACTGTCCGATCAAGATTCAAACAAATAATCATTTTTATCACAAATCGCTTCCCGGTCAAAGTGCAGATCACTTTGCTGAAATAAGTTAGACTGCTTTACTGTATTATTGTAGATTTGAATGAGAACCTCTCTCCAAATCAGAAAAGAAAGAAAACTGCAATCTAAGTTGAACGCTTAACCCTAATACTACTAAATTATTAAATTTATAGGAGGTGCAATCATGGTGAAATAAGTTCATGATTTTCAGACAGATGTCTGATCGATTTGATCTTTTAATTTTTTACATGCTTTAGAAAGCTTTGAGAAAATTTTCTGTTAAGGATTTGTGTAGGTCAATTACAAACCGTCTAAAGCTATGAAGCCAAGACCTTGGAACGCGAGATGCCCATGAAAACTAATTCCAATTTTAGTTCTTGCCCCTCAATACGCATGATTTCTTACGAATAAAATTATCTTTGCATACTTTATTAAAGAGCAACTTTAAGTATGAAACAATCTACACTTAAGGAACCTATCCAATTTAGTGGTATAGGATTACATACCGGTGAATTGATACGTATGAGCATTTTGCCCGCTCCTGAAAATCATGGTTATAAGTTTAAACGAGTAGACCTGGAAAGTGAGCAAATTATTCCCGCCGATGTAAATTACGTAGCATCTACCAATCGGGGTACCACCTTGCAAAAAGGAGATGCTCAGATTCATACAGTCGAACATGCGATTTCAGCTTTATTAGGCATGGGTGTGGACAATGCATTAATTGAACTTGATGGACCCGAAGTTCCTATCTTGGATGGCAGCGCCCAACCATTTGTGGATAAAATTTTGGAAGTAGGATTGGCCACTCAAAATGTGGACAAAGAATATTTTGTGATTAATGAAGCCATTTCTTATCGTGATGAAGAAAATGAAATCGAACTCATGGCCCTCCCCGCGGATGAATATGAGTTGACCTGTCTAATTGATTTCAATTCACCCTATGTAGGTCATCAATATGCATCTATAAAATCAATCGATGAATACCGTGATGAAATCGCCAAATGTAGAACTTTCGTATTTCTTTACGAATTGGAGCAACTACTTGCAGACGATTTGATAAAAGGAGGTGACCTGAATAATGCAATCGTAATTGCAAATAAAAAAGTTGATCAGGATTATTTAGATCAGTTGGCGAAAAAGCTCAATAGACCAACCATAAAAATTGAAGATTCGGGCGTATTAAATACAACTAAATTATACTATGGAAATGAACCAGCCAGGCATAAATTGCTGGACCTTATCGGCGATCTTGCTTTGTTGGGCAAACCAATTAAAGGTCGTATTGTGGCCAAAAAGCCAGGTCACACCTCCAATGTGGCATTTGCTAAAATTTTGAAAAAAAAATACCTTGAGCAACGTAAATTAAAAGGCAAACCACATTATGATCCCGATTGCCCTCCTTTACTAAATACTGAAGATATTAAAGCTAAGATACCACATCGGTATCCGTTTTTGTTAGTGGATAAGATTATTGAGTTGAGTGAAGACCATGTGGTAGGAATAAAAAATGTCTCTTTTGATCAACCCTTTGCGCAAGGACACTTTCCCGGTAATCCCGTTTTTCCAGGCGTGCTACAAATTGAAGCGTTGGCCCAAACGGGTGGAATTCTGGCACTTTCTACTGTTGAGGACCCTGAGCTTTGGGATACCTACTTCATAAAGATAGATAATACTCGATTTAAAAATAAAGTTTTACCAGGAGATACCTTAATTCTAAAAATGGAACTTTTGTCCCCGATACGCAGAGGTATATGTCATATGTACGGAACTGCCTATGTTGGAAATAAGATTGTTTCAGAAGGTGAATTGACTGCACAAATTATTAAGCGTACTGAAGATGAATAAGTTAAATATCATTGACCCGAAGGCCAAAATTGGCCAAAACGTAAAAGTAGAAGCATTTACTACGATTGCCGGAGATGTCGAAATCGGAGATGATTGCTGGATAGGATCTAATGTTTCCATTATGGACGGCGTTCGAATTGGTAAAGGTTGTAAAATATTTCCAGGAGCTATCGTAGGTGCAATTCCTCAAGATTTAAAATTCGCCGGGGAGCATAGTTTAGTAGAGATAGGGAATAATGTAATCATACGTGAATATGTAACACTCAATCGGGGTACCAAAGCGAATGTTACTACCAACATTAAAGACAATTGTCTATTGATGGCTTATGTGCATATAGCACATGATTGCGTATTAGAAAAAGGATGTATTCTGGCAAACAATGTAGCCCTTGCCGGTCATATTCATATTGGGGAATATGCCCGGTTAGGTGGCCTTACCGCGGTCCATCAATTCGTCAAAATTGGGACTCATGCGTTTATCGGTGGAGGTTCATTGGTCAGAAAAGATATACCTCCTTATGTCAAAGCAGCCCGAGAACCACTAGCCTATGCAGGTGTCAATTCAATTGGACTTCGTAGGGCCGGGTTTACCAGCGAAACCATTAATCACATACAAGACATTTACCGCATTCTATTTGTAAAAAGATACAATACTTCTCAAGCTATTAATATTATTGAAACTTCGATCAAGGCTAGTGAAGAACGTGATCAAATTTTAAATTTCATTCGGCAATCGGACCGGGGAATCATGAAAGGCTTTCGCCAAATAACCAGCAATGGTAATTGAATTAAACAATATAGGCAAACGGTTTGCCTATAGATGGCTGTATAGAAATATTAACTTATCTTTTTCATCCGGTAAACGGTACGCAATAAAAGGCCCAAATGGTAGTGGAAAATCTACGCTGCTACAACTCATTGCT
Source organism: Lewinellaceae bacterium (assembly GCA_024639065.1). Lineage (GTDB taxonomy): Bacteria > Bacteroidota > Bacteroidia > Chitinophagales > Saprospiraceae > JAHEJC01. The sequence goes on from JAHEJC010000093.1 coordinate 15,454, forward strand.
ACTTATCTTATGCCCAGCGAAGGAAAAGTACATTATTACAGCAATGATCAATCGATTTCAACCGAGAACATCTTTTCTAAAATTTCCTTTACAGCTCCTTATGTTGAATTAATCAACGAGTTTAATTTGGGCGAGTTATACGATTTCCACCAAGCCTTTCGTGCGCTTAAAGTATCCAAATCTGCCTGGATTGATTTGTTGGATTTTGGAAAAGAAATCCATAAGCCTATCCAGTATTTCTCTTCTGGTATGAAGCAAAGAGTTAATCTCTCTTTAGCCCTTTGCTCTGAAGCCGATGTTTATCTTATAGACGAACCCACCACAAATCTGGATGCTCAGGGTAAAATTTGGTATCGGCAAATAGTAGAAGATTATTGTCAGAATAAAATCCTTATTATTGCTTCCAACGAGTCGAGTGATCACGACTTTTGTGAAGAGAACATATCAATCGATGAAAATGGGGTGAAGGGTGAAGGGTAAAAGGCTATTAATGCCTAAAACCTGCGGATAGCGGATAGCGGATAGCGGATAGCGGATAGCGGATAGCGGAAAATTAAAGCTCTTTTTTCAAATTCATTAAATTTCTTTTGATAGTAAGTAAGCGCTTTTTTAATTCAGTTTTGTTCCGCAATGCTTTTTTTTGTTCTCTCAGTTCATTTTTTGCACCTTCCAATGTAAATCCTTTTTCCTTTACCAGATGAAAAATCAAATTAAGTTGTTCAATATTTTGTTTTGTAAAACGGCGGTCTCCTTTACTATTTTTGATAGGTTTTAGACTAGAAAATTCGGATTCCCAATAACGGATAAGGGATTTGGATAGACCGAACATCTCGGCAACTTCGCCGATCGAATAATATAATTTGCTTAAATTATCAGTATCTATCATTCTTTAAAGATAATGATTTTTTATTTATACAAAACGTTTGTAATCAGTACGTTATTATGAAGTCGACCCAGCTTTTATTTAAAAGTATGGAAGCGCCGATTTATAAAAACTATTGCAAACATTTTTAAAAGATCATTATACACTAAAATACTTGAACATCTTACATTTCATTTGGCTGGGGTCATCTTTAATATTCGGATGAGAATGTAAAATCCTTTTGCTTACGAACCAGGAGATTTAATCGGATTTTAGTATTTCAAGAAGGACTTTCTGAGCATTTTGAGCTTGCACTTTTCCTTTACTTATTTGCATAACCTGACCTATAAAAAATCCCATTAACTTCTTTTGCCCTTGACGATATCGCTGAACTTCCTGGGGAAATTGTTCCAGCACTTGATTTACAACCGTTCCTGTATAATCCAAATCATCTGATTGTAAGATACCCAATTCTTGGGCCAACTGAATCACCGATTTTGAAGGATTTGAAATCATTAGATCAAATAATTGTTCGTAGGCATGAAACTTATTAACCTGCTTACTACCCACTAATTCAAGAAATTCAAGAAGTTGGTCTTCTTTCGGTGGCTTTGTATAATCCTCCAGCTTAATTAGTTTTTGAAAAAATACATCAATTAATGTTTTATATAAATTTGGAGTTATCTGTTCTGCAAGCCTTTCAAATAATTGAGTTAGGTTACTATTGTATGCTATGGTCTGTGCCTCCACTGCATTAAGTGGGAATCTCTCCAACAATCTTGATTCAATTTTCCAGGGAAGTTCCGTGAGGCTTTTTTCAATTTCTTGGACCATTTCGTTAGTGACATGATATACGGGCAAATCAGGATCCGGAAAATATCGATAATCGTGCGCATCCTCCTTGGTGCGAAGTGGATAGGTGATTTTTCGTTGTTTATCAAAATGCAACGTTTGTTGTTTTATATGCTCACCGTATGCAATCAACTTTAATTGTCGTTTAAATTCATACTCAACTGCAATTTTAGCAAATCGTTTAGAGTTAATATTTTTTATTTCGCAGCGTTCTCCGTATGTATTGGAACCAACAGGTCTGACGGATACGTTACAGTCACATCGTATCGAGCCTTCTTCCATATTACCATCAGAAATGTCTAGAAACGTGACCAATTTTTGCATGACTTCAATAAACTCAAACACTTGGTCAGGACTTCGAAAATCCGGTTCGGTAACCATTTCTAATAAAGGTACCCCAGCACGATTTAGATCCACTAATGAATAGGTATCATGGTTGTCATGGGTTAACTTACCGGCATCCTCTTCCATATGGATATGGTGAATTTGAATAGACTTTTTTGTTTTGGGTAAATAGATGCTACCTCCAATACATATCGGCAGGGTATCTTGGGTAAGCTGATAGCCTTTGGGAAGGTCAGGGTAGAAATAATTCTTACGATCAAATATTACCTGGTCAGAAATATGAGAACCCAAAGCAATTCCTAATTTTATTGCCGATTTAATTTGACTCAGATTTACTACCGGTAAGGTTCCTGGGTGAGCCAAGGATACTGGGCTAACCAGGGTGTTGGGATCGCCCCCAAAAGCATTATTGTCTGAGCAAAATGCTTTGGTCGACGTATTCAACTGAACATGCATTTCCAATCCAGCTACAAATTCATAACCTTGCTTAATCATGGATTCTGTTTAGTCTACAAACATAATTAATTTTTAAAATAGGTTGTACCAGACTGATTGTGCGTCTTGGGATCAAACTTTGTTTTCGCGGAAACGTTAGTGGGATTGGTTAGACATTAAATTGAAAAAAGTATAACTAAGGTTCGACCACCTCAAGTTGCTGTTTGGCTATTCGATATCACATTTCTGTAAAGGAAAAAATCGTGCTGCGCTTATTCTTCAGATTCATTTTCCTGAATGATTTTCTTCGCCGCCTCGGCCTCTTCAGGAGCCACATAAATATTTACTACCCCAAAAGATCTGAACTCGTCATCTTTTTTATCCATGATGACCGGATGCAATTCATTATGCTCTAATAATTGCTTCACAACTTCAGCCTGATATTCTTCTTCTGTTTGGTATACGAGGATCCAATCGTTGATCATAAATAGATTATTTATATTAACTATATAACAATTTAAGAGGTGCAAATAATTCATTTGCAATAGGGCAATATACAATTAATTTCAAGTATTGAGTATTAAGTATTTAAGTATTGAGTATGGGTCATAAAGAGAACTTCGGTGGCTATTGCCGTGTAGCCTGAAGTGAGATGAATCCTACCTAAAAATTGAAACAGGTTGAGGTTTAAGTTGTTCAAACATAGCTCATCGCATAAATCTGTATAAGTAAAATACCCAAACAATTTTGATTGATAAAAAATGTAGCTTTCAGATTACATCAACTAAAAAACAAAATGCTCAATAACACAGTAATTCCAAAAAGGATGATTATAATAATGAAATAAACCAGTCCAATCAAAGC
>JAHEJC010000094.1 GCA_024639065.1 Lewinellaceae bacterium
ATCGGTGCAGATCGAAAATACTCGTTTTAGAAATGAATGGTCCATATGGGTTTATCCCCCAAAGTATCCCAGACCAGCCAGTGATATACTGTATGTAAGCGAATTGAATGATACAACCCTTAATGTCCTTCAGTCCGGAGGCAAAGTTTTATTAGTTGCCAATAATTTGGGAACAGACACAAATAGTGTTCCTTTTGATTTTTATCCCCTATACTGGTCTCTGACTTTCTTTCCAGGCCAAGGGAAAACGAACCTGGGGCTTTTCTTAAACGAGGACCATGCTGCATTTAGACATTTCCCTACAGAAGAGTACAGCGATTGGCAGTGGGAGTCTATTTGTAAGAATAGCCGGGCTTTTGTTCTGAATGACATGCCATCTGCGTACCGTCCAATTGTTCAGGCGATAGATGATTTTCATCGAAATAATAAGGAAGGATTGATTTTCGAATGCAAAGTAGGTAGTGGCAAATTATTGATATCAGGTTTCGACCTGAATAATCCAATGTCACCGGCTGCGAAACAATTAAAATATAGTTTGTTGGACTATATGAATTCACCAGAATTTAATCCAATTTACGATCTTGATAAAAAATACCTCAGGAAGTTGTTTCCAATTATTCCATCGGCGATAGGGATATCAAAAGGCAAAACAAATGGAATAATCATGCTCGATGTCAATGCAGGAAACCTGGCCGAAGAAGGCAAAGATGATGAGCTATGGTCACTTTCTCATGATCGTATAAATGTGCAGATAAGTGAGGTAGCTTATGATGTGAAGGCTGCAGGTGTTATACATAAAGATGGTATTTCCGGTTGGCAAGGAAATAACATGACTATTAATTTAAACTGCCCTAAAGGTTTTTTAGGTGATTTTTATGTCTTGTTTCAAGATTGGGGGTCGGAAGGAAGAGAGGGAATATTACAATTTGAAGGAAGAAAGGTAAAATTAGGACCACATAGTGAAGTAGATGGCCAGTGGATCAAGTTTCATGTTATGAGAGAAGATAGCAACGATGGGAAACTTCAACTAAAAGTCAATGCCACCAAAGGAGATCGACTGATCATAACTGAATTACGACTTGAAAAGGAAGAATAACGTCAGTCAACCTAATAAAAAGACGGGTTTGAAATTGTAGTGTTCATGATGATTTGGAAGATGCCTTATAGGCCTAAATAAATATTCAATTCGTTTAGTATAAATTTGAAAAAGTGAGCAACAAAGCGCTTAAATATTTGATACAAAATGAGCAATAGACTTCATACTTTAACACAATTATTTTTTTTGGCAGGTTCAATCACCTTGATATTTACAGGCTATCGAGTGAAGGATTGGACTTCCGGATACCTATCTAATCAAAACTTAAAGATTTGGTATGAACAGCCAGCGACAGACTGGATGCAGGAAGCCCTACCCATTGGCAACGGATATCTAGGTGCAATGTTTTTCGGTGGAATCGAAGAAGAACGCATACAATTTAATGAGGAATCTTTATGGAGTGGTGGTATAGGGGAATGGAATGATTACAACGGAGGAAACCGTCCTGACGCACACCAACATCTACCAGCAATCCGTGCTCTTTTAAATGAAGGTAAATATGAGGAGGCCCATGCTTTGGCTAACAAGGAATTAACGGGAAAGATCAAAGCAAACAAGGGAAATAGTATCTGGGAAGGCTTCGGAGCTTACCAGTCCTTCGGAGATCTTTATATCCAAACTTCACAGGACAAAAGTGTCCGTAATTACCGTCGCCAATTAGATATCGACCAAAGCATAGCAACGGTAAGTTATCAAGCTGGGTTGGTAAATCATAAACGCACCTATTTCGCCTCCTATCCTAAACGTGTTTTAGTATTTTGTTTTGAGAATGATGCAGCGAATGGCACAGATTATGAAATCAAACTGAGCTCTCTTCATCAAAAAAAAACCATCAGGTTGGATGGTAGCGAACTGATCATGCAAGGTGCCTTGGAAAACAACGGTATGGCTTTCGAAAGTCGTATATTGATAGAAGCAGGTAATGCGAATATCACTTTTGAAAAAGGTATTCTCAACATTTCTGCCGCAAAAAAGGTAATCCTTTATTTGACAGCAGCCACAGACTACATGAATGAGTATCCGCAATACACGGGTCGTGATTATAAAAAGTTGAATAAAGAAACGATCGGCAAAGTGACTGCGGACAATTATGAGCAGATACGAAAAGAACATATTGCCGACTATCAATCACTCTTCAACCGGGTAAGCCTTGATCTGGGTAAGACCAAATCTGACCAATGGCCTATCGACAAGCGATTGGCTGCTTATCAGAGTGGTGCTGAAGATCCAGAATTAGAAGCATTGTTTTTTCAATACGGTCGCTATCTGCTGATCAGCAGTTCTCGGCCTGGTTCTATGCCGGCCAACTTACAGGGTAAATGGAATCACATCAATAATCCGCCTTGGGCCTCAGACTATCATGCTAATATAAATATTCAGATGATCTACTGGCCTGCAGAAATCACCAACTTAGCTGAAGTGCATGAACCTCTCATTGAATATATCGATAGGTTGCGACCGCCAGGACGTCAATCGGCGAAAGACTTCTTCGGAACCCGGGGCTGGATTGTCAATTCGATGAACAATGTTTTTGGTTTTACTGCACCGGGCTGGGACTTTCCTTGGGGCTTTTTTCCAGCAGGAGCTGCCTGGTATGGGCAACATGTTTGGCAGCATTACGAATTCAATCCAGACCTGGATTATCTCCGGGATAAAGGTTATCCGATCATGAAGGAAGCTGCGCTTTTTTGGCTTGATTATTTGATCGAAGATGAGCTGGGTTATCTCGTTTCATCTCCGTCTTACTCACCGGAACATGGCGGCATTTCTAAGGGTGCCTATATGGATATAGAAATTGTCTGGGATTTGTTCAACAATACGATCAAAGCGTTGAGTGTACTTGATATAGATCATGATTTTAAAAAAGAACTCGTTACCGCAAAGGAGAAATTGTTGCCTTTGAAAATAGGAAAATGGGGTCAATTGCAGGAGTGGAAGGAAGACCTGGATGATCCGGATAATAAACATCGCCATTTATCTCATTTGTATGCCCTGCACCCTGGCAACCAGATCAGTATGCTAGAAACACCAGAATTGGCAGAAGCTGCCCGTACTTCATTAATAGCCCGTGGCAATGAAGGGACCGGTTGGTCAATTGCTTGGAAAATTAACTTTTGGGCTCGCCTGAAAGATCCCAAAAACAGTTACAGTATGTTGAGGCGAGCATTAAAATTGAGCGGTGAAAAAGGTTACAATATGGTTGATGGAGGCGGAGTCTACCCAAACCTCTTTTCAACACATCCACCTTTTCAGCTCGATGGTAATATGGGCCTCACTGCAGGTATCGCCGAAATGCTCGTGCAATCGCATGCAGGAGTAATTGACCTGTTGCCTGCCCTACCCGAAGCTTGGCCTAACGGTAGCGTCAAAGGATTGAAAGCAAGAAAAGGAGTAGAAGTAGATATTTCCTGGGCGGATGGAATACTTACTGAGACCAAGATCAGAGCAGCACTTCCTGGAACCTATTCTATAATTTATCAGGATCTGACCAGAGTGCTAGAAGTGAATGCTATAGGACAGGAGATTATTCTCAATAGGAACTTAGAAGATCGGAGGAACTAGGTCAATAGCCGGGCCCTAATTTTTTACAGCAAAAAATACCTTCGAAATGAATCACTGTTTTCAATATGCATACTCCCTGAAGGTTTCTGAAAATAACTAGCGGTAGCCAATACAATTAATCCTGAATAGTTTACATGCTTGACCTTGATAGTTGCCTCATTATTTAAGACACCATCACTTGATATTAGTATTGCATTTCCAATCATATTACGCACATCTAATTGTCCATAATTTTCCAGGATAGCTCTTCCGCCCCAAATTCCATTACTATTTGTGTTAGGATTTGAAATAAATACGACTCCTGAAACCTGATTAATAAAAAGACCATCTGTGATTTCGATTCCCATCGTTCTATTAATTAATCCAAGGTTGATTTCCCAACCTGTCTTGCACCAATTATGGCTGTCACCGGATTTATGTGCAAACTGTGAACAATTGATTTCTCTAGGCTACAAGGAATTATGGTTTGATCCATTACAGAATTCATTTTAATCTTTTAATCTTCGGCTTAATTTACAAGGTTAAGCGCATTCAATATTCCGTCCTACGATTGCCAAATAGATTTTTCTAAGACTAAATTCCGTAATTTTTATTGAGCTATTCTTTTGATTTCCTTGATGACCACCGGGGTTTTTAAGGTTTGATGATCCGTTTCACCAGATTGAATTTTGCGCACTACATCCATACCATTTACAACCTTGCCAAAAGCTGCAAATCCCTGACCATCCGGATTTCGCTTACCGCCAAAATCAAGCTCGGGCTGATCATTTATACAAATAAAGAAAGCGGCAGAAGCGCTATGGGGTTCACTGCGAGCCATAGAAATGGTGCCATCTTTATGCTTAATGCCAGTCATAGAAGTAGTTTCTTGTCTGATCGATTCAAAACTTTTAGCGTAAGCAATAAAATTACCTTGGATCACTTCAATTAGTATTGAATCATTAGGTTGATTATCCATGCTGACCACTCGATAGAAAGTGGCGCCTTCAAAGTCTCCATTGTCAACATACCGAACAAAATTAGCAACGGTAATTGGGGCCTTTTTGGGGTATACTTTAAATTCTATTTGACCAGCTTCGGTATCTAATAAATACAGATTTTTTGGACTGCAGCCGGTACAGAAAAAATAAGCAAGCATTGAAATTGATAGGACAAATTTTGAAGAGGTCATTGTTCATTTTTTAACTATCAGTGAATCTAGCAGATTTCCTACAGAACGAAGCCTTTTTTCTTAAAACAATAACTTACAAACGGAAGTAGCTCTCTCTTTTTGTACAGGGTAGAGGTTACCTGGTTTCGGGTAGACAAATATTTGATATGACAGGCACTAGGAATCGGCTAATTAATGTGATTGGAACTGGGAAAAATCCCAGCCGCTCAGTTATGAATTTGCATTGACCTTTAGATAGGAGAATTACTCAACGAATAAGTTTCTTCTCTTGGGAGGTAGGAGTAGCGTAGAGCGTTCGTCAGGAATTCAACAACCGTCAAGTTTATCTTTTTTACTTAAAAAATAGAAGATTATTCTTCTTACAATAGCGGAGGATGAAATACAAACAAGTCATGATCATGATTATAGTTTTTTAGTGTGTTATCGAATAAATGCAATGGGTAATAAAGCATCAAAACTTCCTGCAACCGTGGGGGACTGACGATTGAGGGTATATTTCTTTACACGAAAGGTGACGTAATCAAATAATTCGCCAACCCGAATTACTTTGTCCTGGTCCTTATCAGCTGCTCCTTTCAAACCTTTGATTAAAAAGTGACTAAAAATACCTTGACGCAATCCCTGATCTTCCAGAGACACTTCCTCGTCTTTAGATGACATCAAGAAAGCAGTGCCTGCATTAGCGGCTTCAATGAGGTCGTAGAAATTTGCCAAGGATTGATTCAAAGAACTGCTTTTTTCAGCGGTCAATGTTCCGGCATAACAGGCATCGGTCAAGCAAACCTTTTGTTTTGCGTCACTTTTATCCAATAGAGTTTGAACATCTTCATACTTTAATACATTATGAAATCCATCGAAGTCATAGGGTAGAAAAGATCCTTTCAATCCATGCCCGGACATGTACAATAAGATGACATCATTTTCATCTGCCTGGACAAATAGGTCATTCATCGATTGTACAATATTTTTTCGGGTAGCATCTTCATCGATCAATAATCTAATCTGATTATCAGGTAATGCACCGCCTTCCGGGCTTTTCAAAAATGCATACATCCGATAGGCATCGTCATCCGTATATTTCAGTGTAGGCATATGGTTGTAAGAAGCTACCCCTACCACAGCTGCCCATATCTTTACTTGATCGTCTACATCTTTTTTCTTATTGGTGCTCAATACCAGATGTTCATCAGAAGATAAGTATTTGATTACCCGACCACCTCTCCACATCGCACCAACTACTCTTCCTGATCTAAAAAACATTTTACCCTCTCCATGAGGGGCGTGATTGGTCCATCCTCCTTCATAGCGGTCACCATTGGCATAATGGCAGATGCCTTGACCATAAGGCTCTCCGTTCTTAAATTCACCAATATATTTACTTCCATCGCGATAAGTATATTGACCCCTTCCCGTGCTGCATTCCTCTTTATTACAGTTACGCAATTTTTCTTTTTCCGGCTTGGTAATCGTGAGATCTATCTCAATTTCGTCCTGACTATTTAGATTTTCGGCAATTTGAACGGATGAGTTTTGAATTTGGTTCAATTTCTTAGGATCCTCGAATTCATCATTTTTCCAGGCTCCGGCTACTTGTTGCCCATTTTCCATAATTAAAGTACCCTGGCCATTTTTGGCTCCGTTTTTCCAATCACCTACATAGGTAGATCCATTCTTATAGGAATATTTTCCATAACCGTCAAACTTACTTTTCACAAATTCTCCTTCGTATTTTTCGCCACTGGCAAAAACCAAGGTTCCTTTCCCTTCACGGTACTGTTTTTTCCAAAAACCAATGTATTTGTCTCCATTGCTGAATTGCAAGGTGCCGAATCCATTGATCATACCATTACTGAAGGCACCAGTATATTGTGCTCCACTAGGGTATAAGTACGTTCCATGCCCCTCCATACAATCACCTTTCACACATTGCGCGGCCAACACAATAGGGAACAGGCAAATTGCCAATACTAAATATTTACTATTCCGCACCATATGCTTATTTTCTAATGCTTAATAAATGTTAGACAGTTCAGCTACTTCGTAGAGATAAGTTTGAATAAAATGGAGTAAATTTTAATTCTGTAGCTATTTGTGATTTGGTGATATGACTATTAAACCGTAATGAATGTAGATTATTGTATAATTATTAACCTTTTTTGTGGAAATTTGTACCTGCAAAATGTAATAATTAGTCTTTTTTGACTTTTTAAATTATAAACAGGAGTCTATTGATATTTTTAAGAACTAAAAGAATTTAAACTATGAAATACTTAATGTTTATCTTTTGTGCGTTTACCCTAGTATCGTGTCATTCCCAAGTTACTGAAGGGGTAGAATCAGCAGTAGCAGGATTTCTCAGCTATGGAGCTATGATTAATGATGATAATGTGATCACCGTAGAAGAAGCCATTGGTCAATTAAAGACCAAGGAGGAGGCAAAAGTCAAGGTTAAAGGAACGGTAGAAACTGTATGTAAAAAGAAGGGTTGTTGGATGAACGTGCAATCAGCAGCCGGAGAGTCCATTTTTGTTCGATTTGAAGATTATGGCTTTTTTATGCCTTTAGATTGCGAAGGCGCTGAAGTAATTATGGAAGGGGTGGCTTTTAAAGAAATTACACCAGTAGATGAATTGAAGCATTATGCGGAAGATGAGGGTAAATCAAAAGAGGAAATAGCAGCGATCACAGAACCGAAAGAAGAATATAAATTTACCGCTACTGGCGTCTTAATGAAAGAAAAAAGTTAGGTGTATAGAGATGTTTAAAGCCTAAACCTCTAAACTTCTCAACCCCTAAAACCCCTAAACTATTTTTAAATATGCAATTTGAGCTCGAGTCATTTCATGAAGTCCTGGCGGACCAGCACTACATTTCTGAGTCTCAAGTAGCCACTTCTATTTACCTGGCTCTCAAGATGGAGAAACCATTGTTGGTGGAAGGCCCTGCAGGTGTAGGAAAAACTCAAATAGCTAAAACGTTGGCGGATCTACTTAATACCCAATTGATCCGGTTACAATGTTACGAAGGCATTGATGCCAGTCAAGCTATTTATGAGTGGAATTATCCACAGCAACTTATTCACATAAAATCTCAAGAAATTCGGGCTGATAAAGAAGACTGGAAGGTACTAAAGCAAAATTTATATGCCGACGAGTTTTTAATGAAGCGGCCCTTATTAAAAGCGATTATGGCTGAAAATAAGTCAGTCTTGCTGATCGATGAAGTAGACCGGGCCGATGAAGAATTTGAAAGTTTTTTGTTGGAGATTTTGTCGGATTGGCAAATATCCATTCCGGAAATAGGTACTATTTCCGCGGTTACAAAACCGATGGTTGTCATTACCAGCAATGGGGTCCGTTACTTATCCGATGCATTACGCAGGAGGTGTTTATACCTATATATAGATTATCCATCATTTGAAAAGGAATATCAAATATTGATGGATAAAGTTCCGGAGATTGATGATCATCTTGGTCAACAGATTTGTCAATTTATGCAAATATTACGCAATCAAAAATTGCATAAAATACCCGGAGTGGCTGAATCGTTGGACTGGGCTCAAGCGCTGGCTGGGTTACATGTATCGGCACTCGATAAGGAAATTGTATCGGCAACTTTAGGTTTTATAATTAAAGACTGGAAAGATCAGCGGGAAGTGCAGTTATCTTTATCCGAGTTACTGGAAACCACGGGAGTAAAATCAAAAATTGGCTAAAATGTTAGTATGATTAAGCGTCAGACATTGCTTAGCCAAAATATGCTTTCCTTTGGAAGGTATCTCCGGCAACAGGAACCTTTTTCCGTTGACGCCCAGCGGATGTCAGAAGCCTTAGTCGCAATTACCGAAACTCAGATTAGTAATTCAACAATTTTCAGACAAACCTTAAAGACCTATTTATGCAATACCCGGGCCGAGTGGCAGTCTTTTGACGAACACTATGATAAGTATTGGAGGGAATTGGAGCAAGCACTCCAATCTAAAATTAAACCAGGTCCACTCGATAAGTCTTCCTCCGGTAAATTGAAGACCTATTCAATAAATGATATTAAAAGCTGGCTATTCAAAAATGAAGAAAGCCTGGAAACAAATGATTTAGCAGCCGCAATGACCGGAACCCACGGTTCAAAGGATACAACCAATATTCCAGAAGCAAATGATTTTCAAGAAATTAATTTTCTAATTAAAAAATGGTCTGAAAAACTCCAATCAAAATATTCACGTAGGAAAAAGAATAACACTAGACAAGGTATTCTGGATCTTAAAAAATTAATTGTTTCGTCTGCAAAAGGAGATGAGTTTAAACTAATTTATAAGCGACCGAAATTGAAGGAATTTAATTTGGTTGTATTATTTGATGCGAGCAGGTCCATGAGCATGTATCAATCTTTTTATTGTGCATTGATCAAATCAATTTTTGCCAACTTTAAGCGATGTTATACCTATGCTTTTAATACTGAATTGGTATCCACTAATGAAATGTTTCAGAAACTAACGTTACCAAAAACGGTCGATGCACTTGAAGAAATAGCTGGGTTATATACAAGTGGAACTAAGATTGGAGATTGCCTGGTGGAATACCTAGAGCGATTTTCTTCAGAACAAATGAGTGCCAGGACGATCGTATTGGTCATAAGTGACGGGTGGGACACAGGTGACCCGGCTATATTAAAAGAGGCCGTTGAAAAAATGCAACATAAATGCCACCGTATTATTTGGTTTAATCCGATCTATGAAACTGGATCTAAGAACCTTCCTCAAGGGATGGAAGCTGCCTTTCTGTTTATTGATCATTTAGAATCTGTATATTCCCTAGAAACTTTGAGGTCATTTGTGAAAACGTATTAATAATCAGTTGCCTGAGTTTATTAATTTCTATAAGTTTTCAATCGAGCTTGACGATCGTGTTCATTTTAAGTGCTCCGTTTTCATGGAAATTCATTACTCACTACTCAATACTCACTACCCATTGCCCACTACTCATTACCCACTACTCAATACCCAATACTAATTACTCCTGTTAACTTAATCATTCTCCACTATCATTTGAGTAAGTAATATTGATTGCTCTTACTTATTTTTGTATTTTCAATATTGAGAGGACATTTTTTACCTTAACAACACCATAAATAAAAACTAATTATAGAATGACTTGCCAAGCCTATTCACTGGTATTTTATCTTCTGTTTATATCGATTAATGTGGCATATAGTCAACAGCCCTCTGGTGTGATTGAGGTAACTGGACGTATTATTGAAAGAGGAATCAGTGAAGAGGATATTACAGATGATAAGCAGCTTTATGTAGTAAACTACGGCCCTGTACCCTTGCAGAACGGTGGATTGTTTGAATTTAAGGCACCGAGGGATCTGGATATAAAAGTAGAAATATTACCATCCGAATTTAAGATCATGCGACCTCTAGACGGACTCCTTAAAGGGGAAACCAGTAGTTATCAAATCGATATTTATATTATCCATGGGACAGAAGATTCAGTGCTCAAGAACCAGATCGCTTCGCTGGATGAAGAGATTCGACTTTTGCAATCCGCTAAATCCCTTTCAGATCACCAGATCCAAAAACTGGATAAGACCATCTTAGACACCGTGTTCCATTTTCAAGAGAAACAAAAATGGTTTGGGCGGGAAATAAAAAATCTAAATTTAGCGCTGGAAAAATCTGCAGCTGAAAATCAATCGTTAAAGGATACGCTTCGTTTGTATCAGCAGCAAATGAAAAATTTAAGTGATAGTGTCAAGGTCTTGATCGGTCAACTTGCAGAGGCCCTGGAGGAAAAGTATTTAAGGCAAAAAGCACATTATGATGACTTCTCTCAGCTTTTACTGCAATACGAAACACAACTAAAGGATTTAAGGGATCAATTGCCCCAACTGGAGTATTGTTTTAAGCGCCCGGAAGCATTAAAGCGGTTTAATGACATTTGCATTTCATACGGTAAAGCCAGGAATGCACTATTTGATAAACATAAAGAACATCTTGCCGGAATAAAGCATCATTGGCCAAATCTACACACCTATAATAAAGCAGAAGCGTTATGTCATAGAATCTTTTCAACGATTCATGATGATTTGATCTTGCCCGGTGTCAATCAAAATATAAATCCTCACTTAAAAAATTACGCGACTAAAGGCATCCGGAAGGTGAAAGATGTAAAACGAGCTGGACTCGATCTAAAAAATGAATTAGATCCTAATATTCAATCTTTGGATCAGGAAATGGATGAGCTATTCGCTGAGTTATTAAAAGACTTATAATGAGAATTATGAAAAATATCTTTCTTCTATTGGGATCTGGATTGATCCTTATGATGATTCTAGTGCGCTGTAATCCTTCGTGCGATACGCCTTATTCATTGGAGGTGAGTTCAATAGTTAATCAAGTTGGCAGTGAAGTATTACTGCGGTCCTCCAATCCTTCCTTCATAAACCAGCTCAATGGACGTTCGGTGTTTATCAATAACAGCGAAGTATCTCCCAGTGACATCAAGTTTTATCCGGATTTCGGCTTAATCGTAAAAACACCAGCTACTTTGCAAGGAGAAATCAATGTGAGCATTGAAGATTCGGATTGTGGAACATTAGGTGTCAACCTCAGTATGATGGATGAGTCATTCTTTATTAATAATCCTGATTTTATCGTACCGGCTCCACCGGTTGTGGTTATCCCGGTGATCCCTCCAATCTTTCCAAGCGATATAACCAATGCTTGGATAAGTCCTCAGAATCCCGATTATTGTCTTTGGTTCGGACCCTATAAAACCTATCAATTTGAAGTCGATGGTGAGGTGTTGTTTGAGTATTCTACGAATGTGGTAGCAGCAGGAAGTTTTGAGTTGAGTGCTTGTGGTAATACGGATGCTTATTATCACAACAATCCGTTTTTTGGTGTAGTGGATACGGTAGAGAATTATATCGAAGTAACCATTGATCGAACCACCAAAGGTAAAGATATCAATAAATTAGGCCGGGAGACTTTCATTGGGCAATTTATCGATTTGCAAGCCACAAATTTTGGATGGGGACCTACAAATCCTTGTGATGGCAATAGTGATCCAGAACAAAAAGTGCATATGATCTGGCTGGTTTCTAAACAGACAGGTAGACAGTTGATTCTATATAAATTATTAAACCCATGAAACTTAGTCAGTTTAGTAGAAGCCTGGTCATAATGATCTTTCTCTATGGATCTTTTAGCTTACAAGCTCAGAGTGAATTGTCAATGGGATTTTTAGATTCTACATTTAGTTTGGTGACCGTAGGAGGGGTGGCCAGTTCAATTCTGCAGAAGGATAATATCGAAGTTCAATTCAACAATACATTGACTAGTTTCTGGTTTAGAGTTTTTGAGTTTAATGACGCTAATTTTAGACGTATTTCAAACACTCGACGCATTTCTCAATTCAACCAATCCGTTCGACTCCAGTATGGATTTTCGCATTCAGGAAGATGGGACCTCGGACTGGAGGCCAAATACAATTGGTATCGGGATGATGATTGGGCTCGCAGTTCACCATTCCGGATATTTAGTCAGGAAAACCAATCTACCGGCATGAGTTATTCTGGTCTGTCTTCATTGGGGGTGCGACTTAGAGTGATGCCAACGGCTGATCAACCCAATTGGGTTGTACAAGGGAGCTATTCATTTCCGATAGGCAATCATGAATCGTTGAAGAAACGCTTATTAAATGCAGACTTAAATCAGGTAGATATTATCACCACCTATTACAATGCAATGAATTCATCTACCTATTATTTTTTACAAGCCAACGCCACAGCACAGTTTTCTCAAGCCAGGAAAAATTATATTGCCGGAGGCTCTTTTTACCTGGTCAAAAGCCTGTGGAACCAATTGGTTTATATATACCCGGGGCTTAGTTATACGTTTGTATCGCAGGATCAAAAGAATGGAGGAGCCATCTCTTACACCCATCTGGTATTTGCTGGGTTGGGAGGTCAATATAGCTTCAGGCAACGATTTTCTGTATATGCTTTTTGGCAAGTTCCTTTGGTAATAGATAATGGCAGCCGTTATTCTGAAATAGTCCGTCCTAGTTACACCAATGTGAGTCTTGGATTGAGGTTTACAGTAGGGAGATAAGAGGTAAAAGGCAAAAGGTCAAAGGCAAAAGGAACAATTAAAGATCTATATCATAGCGAGTACAAGCTCTACCTGAATCCATCAGAAAGAACAAAGAACAGAGATCAGATGCATGGGGCCGTAAAGTCTTGATGCTATGAACTAGAAAAGCTTCTAAATAACTTGCTGACTTCATAAGAATTGACGAATATCCGAACATTCGATTGACGAATACTCGAAGAGACCTGAAACCATGAAGCCTTGATGTCATAAATATGCCTATCGTCATTCGATGGTTCGAGTATTCGGTTAATCGTCGTTTGCTTTAAAAAAAGCATCCCACTAGCTTACCAATGGAGTTTTAAAGTATGAGGCCATGAAATAATCCGATTCTTGAGACCTTAAGAATTGACAAAATACCAAGATGCCTTTATCCTTTGATTGACGGATTGCCACGTAGGCTGCGCCTACTCGCAATGACGTTAAGTTTTTGATTCTAGGAATTTACGAATATCCGAACATTCGATTGACGAATACTCGAAGAGACCTGAAACCATGAAGCCTTGATGTCATAGATACGCTTATCGTCATTCGTTGGTTTGAGTATTCGGCTAATCGTCGTTTGCTTTAAAAAAATCATCCCAATGACGTTAAGTTTAGAGACTTTTGACCTTTGACCCAAAAAGAAGCCAAGATCCCATGATGCAATGTTTCATTTTTCTCCTTTCCAGGTATAATGTGCGGGTTGGTTATTGAGGGTATAATAACCGGTAAACTTTTCTCCATCCAGATGCCATTCAAAAGTGCCTCCATAATTGGGAAAATCATCCGATGACCACTTTCCTTTTAGAATATCACCTGATTTGTTAATCGATATATCGTATAACGTATTGGTTGTAGATGCCGATATCTTGTCCGGGTAGACATTATTTACCTTACCCTTGAGAATGTTATCGGAAAAAGTCAATTCGATGGTTCCGGTGATTGGATCTTCTTCGGTAGATTGTACTTCTTGTTTCCATTTTCCATTCCAAAGTTTAAATGGATTAACCGCAGGATTACTGGAGCCATTCTTAGCAGGTAGAAAAAAAACAAAATAGATCAGCATACTGAATGAAAGTATAAATGCTAATGCTCCAAATGCCCTCCAGGGCATCTTTTTACTTACCTTTTCACTCCACTCCAGTGGGGACATTTTTGGCGTCTCCCGTTCGGTCAGTGCATTTTGCATCTGGCTGACCAGGCTCTCAAAATTTTCATCATAGTGTAGCTGAGTGTCCAGGGTATTAATGTCCCTGAGAATATAAGTGAACTTTGCAATATGTTTACGGATATCGGTGTAGAGATTGAGGTCCTCGGTAATTCCCTCGATATTTGCTAGGGTGTTTAGCTCTCGGATCTTTTTTTCTAATTCATCTTGCTGGGTTTCCCAATATTTTACCAGATCTAATCGGTCAGTAGATTTAGAGATTTGTACTTCATCCAATACCACCGGGAATATGCGGTGTAAAAATTGATTATTAGCATAGATCTGTAATAGTTCAAACATGCAATATTCAGATCTTAAATACTTATTACTAATAATTAAAATCACCGCTTTAGCTTTTCCCAATTCATTCATGAACTGACTAATACTTCCACGGTATTGTAGGTCCTTGTGATCGTATACTACCTGAATCTTATCTTTTTCAAGTCGCTTTACGATCTTTTCCATGACTAGATCGCTTTCCCCTCCCCAGGCATGAGAAATATATACTTCTGGTTGATTCATTGTGTGGTGTAATCAATTAGTAATAGTAAAATACAAATTATCGAGAACGTAGCTTAGATCTAAGAAGATTAAATGATTAAATGGAATAGCACAATGAGTAAACTGTCATTTAGGATTTCATTATTAAGTAATCGAATCATGACTTCTATCATTCTTGAAAATGATGGCTCTCATAGCAGCCGGGATAAGATAGGATTATCTTTGAACCAGGCCGGCAATGACTGCCAATTAAATTAATCATAAAATAAATAAACTATGAGTGTACACAAAGTAATTGAAATCTTAGCCCATTCCGAAAAGAGTTGGGAAGATGCTGCCAGGCAAGCAGTAAAAGAAGCTTCAAAAAGCATTAAGAACATTGAATCTATCTATATCAAAGACCACAGTGCCAAAGTGGTAAATAATGAAATAATCGAATATAGAATAGATGCTATGGTCACTTTTAAAGTAAAAGATGAAGACTAAACCAAGATTGAGAAGACTGGTGGATAAGTAAACGCATTCTATAAAGGCTTACACAATAAAACTTAGGGTTATTAAAAGGGCATTATTAGCGACAAATTGTCCTCTAGGAGTTGTGTTGGTCAAAATTTAAATTTTTAAAAAAGAATCCAGAAATTATGCAAGCGGTAGAAATATTCAATAAAAATGCTGTTGATTATGACAGTTGGTTTGAAAAAAACAATTTGGTTTTTGAATCTGAAGTTTTAGCGATTAGGACACATTTGGAAAAGCTACCGGCTCTATCGTACGGGATTGAAGTAGGTTTAGGGACGGGAAGGTTTGCTGCTGCATTGGGTATAAAAGAAGGCGTAGAGCCAGCTGATGCCATGCGTCAAATAGCCATGAAACGTGGAATCGAAGTCATGAAGGCAAAAGCAGAGCATCTTCCCTACAAAGATTTGCATTTTGATTTTGTTTTAATGGTGACATTGATTAGTTACTTGGAGCATCCGCTGGTTGCTTTTAGAGAAGCCCATCGTGTATTGAAACAAGGCGGTCGATTAATTATTGCTTTTATCGACAAAGACAGTTTATTAGCTAATCAATATACAGATAATAAATCTTCCAGTATTTTTTATAGAAACTGTAATTTTCGCTCTATTGATCAAGTGAATAAATGGTTTAAAGAAGCACACTTTAAAGAACCTGAATTTTCCCAAACTCTTGTTCAAAAATTGGATGAAATCGAAGAAGTAGAACCGGTAAAGGATGGTTTTGGTGAAGGTTCTTTTGTGGTGGTCAGCGCCGAAAAAAAGTAAATAAAGTGCTTGGGATTAAAGAGGGGTAATTAACTTGAAATTTTAAGACCGGACCAGTAGTGTGCTTAATTTAATATCATGATTAAATCAATTAAGTCAAAAAGTCTTCGAAATTCGGTAAATCCGAAGTCCTTGGATTGGCCATCAATTATTGGAACAAAATCCATCAAACCCCTCATTGGCCAAGTCCGGGCTCTCAAAGCGTTGGAGTTTGGTTTGGGAAATAAAACCCATGGATTCAACATTTATGTTTCAGGATATCCAGGAAGTGGAAAATTACACGCAGTAAAACAATTCTTAGAAGAACGAGTCAAAAAGGAGCCTGTCCCATCGGATTGGTGTTATGTGAACAATTTCGAAGATCCTTACCATCCCAGGAAAATAAGGTTATCGCCTGGGGGGGGTAAAATCTTTAAACAAGCTATTTCAAGATTTATTCAGGAGGCCAGAAATAATTTAATCAAGGCTTTTGAGAGTGTTGAATTTTCCAACAAAAGAGAAGCGATCTTCAACCAATTACAACAAAAGGAAAAACAAGTTTTTAACCAAATTCAGCAAGAAGCAAAAGCTGAAAATTTTGTGATTAAACGAACCCCAGTAGAGTTAATTGTTATTCCCTTGAATGTCGATGGCAAGATGTTTACCGAAAAAGAATATGAATCGCTAAAAAGCAAAGAGAAAAAAAAGTTAGTTAAGAAGCAGAATCAGATAAAGGAAAAATTACAAATGGTTCTGCGCACTATACGAAATTTGCAATTAAAAAGTCAGACGATGTTAGTAAAGATGGAGAAAGAAGTGGCAAATTACGCTATAGAAATTTTAGTCGATGAGCTCAAGGAAAAATATATCAATCAGGCAGAAGTACTGGACCATGTTGAAACGGTTAAAAATGATATTTTACAAAATTTAAATACATTTATTCAAGACCCTAAAACAAAAAGGCAAACTGGGATAGTTCCGAACGCCCATGCTGCTGTTAAAAAATATGAGGTTAATGTATTAGTAGACAATGCTCATATAGATGGAGCACCTTTTATTTTGGAGTTAAATCCTACTTACAACAATTTATTCGGTAAAGTAGAACATGTCTCCCAAATGGGGACCTTGATGACGGATTTCACTTTAATCAGAAAAGGATCACTACATGCTGCAAACGGAGGTTACCTGGTGATTCCGGTTGAGGATCTCCTGCGCAATTATTTTTCCTGGGATAGTTTGAAAAGAGCTTTAAGGAGTAATGAAGTATTGATCGAGGAAATCGGAGAACGACTGGGTTATATCAGTACCAAAAGTCTCAAGCCTGATCCCATACCATTAAATTTACAGATAATTCTTACCGGGTCACCCCGGCTATATTTTTTGCTCTATGAACTGGATGCAGATTTTAAGGAACTATTTAAGGTAAAAGCTGATTTCGACACCAGCATGAAACGAACCAAGAAAAACATGCATGAGTTCTTGTCGATAATTGTGCAAATAGGCAGAAATGAAGACCTTAAAGAACTTGGTATTGAGGCAGGGGTAAAAATCGTGGAGTATGCTTCCAGACTGGCTGTTGATCAAAATAAAATATCTACCCAGTTCAGTTTGATCATGGACATTATCCGGGAAGCTAATTACTATGCAACAAAGGATGAGATGAAATCGATATCAGGTGATCATATTTTGAAAAGTATTGATGAAAAATATTACCGATCGAATCTTCTCCAGGAAAAAATAAGTGAGATGATTGTCCGGGGATCGATTATCATTGATATTAACACGGCAGAAGTTGGACAGGTAAATGGAATATCCATCATTGACCTGGGCGATATTATGTTTGGCCGACCCAATCGGATTACAACAAGTGTGAGCTTAGGCAAAAAAGGTGTAATCGATATCGAAAGGGAGGCGGAGCTTGGTGGACCTATTCATACCAAAGGTGTACTTATCCTATCCGGATATTTAGCAGAAAAATATGCTAAAGAACAATTGATAAATATGACAGCTCGGTTGGTTTTTGAACAAAGTTATGGAGGTATTGAGGGGGACAGTGCCTCCTCAGCAGAGCTTTATGCGATTATTTCCAATCTAGCCGATTTGCCAGTTAACCAGGGCATTGCCGTAACCGGGTCGGTAAATCAAAAAGGAGCCATTCAACCCGTCGGTGGGATTAATGAAAAGATTGAAGGATACTTTACCGTTTGTAAATTAATAGGACTAACCGGAAATCAAGGCGTGATAATTCCTCAACGGAATAGTAAGGAATTGATGCTGAAGGAAGAAGTAGTAGAAGCAGTTGAAAACAAAAAATTTACCATTTGGGGCGTGGATCATGTTGATGAGGGTATAGAGATATTGACTGGAGTAAAAGCTGGTAAATTGAATAAAGAGGGAAAATATGAAATTGGCACCGTGCACGATTTAGTGACGAAAAAGATTGAATCATTTGCTCTGAAGGTGGAAAAATTAAGACCAAAGATGGTGTCGGGATAATCCGGGTCTAATCTTCTCCATTAGGTTTAGCTGTTTTTGATTGAAGCAATTGTTCTAGTAAAGCAATCCGCTCTTTTAGCTCATCGATTTCATCTTGTTGACGATCATACTGTTGTTGATATTCTTTACGCATGGCGTTGGCTGCCTCTACCAGTAAAGGAGTTATCTTGCTGTAATCCAAACCTTTTGCATCAATTCTATTGGCTTCGTATAGAACAATTTCAGGAAGGATTTTTCCTACTTCTTCTGCAATAAATCCTACATCGTGCAGTCCACCATGTTCTTCATCCCAATCATAGTAAACGCCTCGAAGGTGACCTAGTTTCTCGATGGGATTATCAATATTCCGGATATTCGATTTCCATCTTATCG
>JAHEJC010000453.1 GCA_024639065.1 Lewinellaceae bacterium
CAACGCCGAAATAAATGAAATCATTGGGCCTGGAATAGACCAGTCGGTCAATCTCAAAATAGATCTTTTCGCAAGCGTAATTTTATACAATGAAGGCAATAATAACTTGTCAATTCGGAAACTGCCCAACGAATGTCAATTGTCTGTTATTAACGGGATCGTTGTAGCAGATGTAAACAATGATGGATTGCAAGACATCATTACAGCCGGGAACCGATTTAATGTAGAAGTTGAAACAACACCATCAGACGCCTCAGTAGGTGCTTTGCTAATTAATAAAGGTAATCGCAAATGGCAAACCATTGGACCTGTTGAAAGCGGAATTTATTTAACCGGTGATGTGAAAGACTTACTTTATATCAATAACAAATTGATATCAACTGAAAATAGTGGACCAATAAACATATTAAGTAAGAATCCAGCCTTTGAGTTATAAGATACCTTTCCAATTTTTATGGATTTTAAGACATTCCGCTGTTCGTTTACTCTGTTTTACAATATTAGGCTGATAAATGGCACTTCTGTCATCCACATCCACCATAGAGCATGGTCTGGCCATCAAATACGGAAAATATTTATGATATCCAGAACTCATTACTGCTGGATTACCGCTAAGTTTATCAAAACAACTAGGCAATTCCTTATAATATTTGGAAGGGTAAATGATACTTGTTATTTTCTTTGGTAAATTATTTTTTAAATAATTACACAATCGATTGCGTAATTGTTATAGAACTTTATATATTTAGACCATAATACGAGTCTTGTTTAGTGTTTTTATGAATATTGCAGAAAATTTTCATCTAACTTTTTCAATCAAAATAAAATGGCAGGTAAGCAATTGTTAATGAGGTTCAGACTTAAAAGAGCATTTGATATTGTAAGTATCACAATGCTTTTTATGTTTCTGGGCACGGCATTATTGGCGCAGAATATTACGGTTAGCGGAACTATAACGTCGGAAGTTGGTCCACTAATTGGAGTTAATATCCTAATAAAAGGTACTAGTACAGGAACAGTTAGCGATGTGGATGGTAGCTATTCGCTTAGTGCACCTAGCGATGCAACTTTAGTCTTCAGTTATACTGGTTTTGATTCACAGGAAATTCCTGTTGCGGGTCAAACGGTAATAGACGTAGCCATGTTCACTAATCAGTTTCTGGAAGAGATTGTAGTCACTGGATACGGTACCACTAAACGCAGTGACGTCACCGGTTCAATTGTGACCATGAATTCAAAAGAGTTGAGAGAGGTGCCAGCGTCCGATGTACTTCAAAGCATGCAAGGTAGATTGCCCGGGGTAGTTATCCAAAAAACCTCTACAGAACCTGGTGCAAGTCCGCAAATTAGAATTAGAGGAAATCGATCCCTCGGTTCGGATGAGTCTGGAGTAAATGACCCGCTTTTGGTGGTGGATGGCATTCCTTATCAAGGTGGAAATATAAACGACTTAAGCCCTGATTTGATAGAATCAATCAATATTCTAAAGGATGCTTCAGCTACTGCTATTTATGGTTCTAGAGGTGCGAATGGCGTAATCTTGATCACTACTAAAAAAGGAGTCCCGGGCAAAACCAAAATATCTTACAATGGGTATTATGGTATATCATCTGCCCTTGACAAATATGAGGTTTTCGATGCTGCAGGTATTGCAGAGATAAAGGGCTGGTCGGCCTTTTACGGTGGTGTAGGCGAACTTTCACCCGATGAACAGGAAGGTTTAGCGAGTGGAAGAGATATTGATTGGCAGGAAGAGGCCTATAAAAATGGCCATATTACCAATCATGAGTTAACCTTTTCAGGTGGATCTGAGTCGACAAGATTTTCTGTATCTGGTGGATATTTTGGTGAGTCAACGATTCTTGCCGGACAAACATTTGACCGATATACGCTGAGGATGTCTGTGGATTCTGATATTACTAATTGGTTAAGAGTAGGTGTTTCGTCAATCAATTCTCTTTCTTATAGAGAAGGTGAGAGCGTTGGTAGTGCAGGAGATTTAGCCCTGAATATGAGTCCTTTATACCGAGCTTATAATGCGGATGGAAGTGTGAATCCTTTTCCGGCAGCTAATACGCTTGACGAACCATTTTTTAAGAATCCTTTGTTGATCAATGATACGGACACATGGGATGATACCAGAAGAAGATTAAGAACATTTAATACCCTTTTCGCTGAGGTAGATATTATTGATGGTTTGAAATATAGAGCGAATGTTGGTTTAGACTTTTCTCAAGATGAAGTAAACCGATTTAATGGTGTCTCGTCACCTTTTGTTTCTCCTGGTGCTTCCAGTACAGCCAGTTTAAGAAATCGAGACGATTGGGGATATACTGTAGAAAACATCCTTCAATATGATAAATCTTTTGGTCGGCATACTATTGGTTTGACAGGATTATTCAGTGTACAAGAGCAAGAAACTCAAAGAAGCGGTTTTGAGGCGCAAGATATTTTCTCTGATTTGATTGGAGCCAACAACTTTTTCTTGGCTGGTTTGGCAGCGGTAGATGAAGATCAATTTGGATACGAGCGTTGGGGTTTAATATCCTATATGGGCCGTGCTAATTATTCTTTTGACGATCGATTTGTATTGACTGCAACGCTCAGAGTGGATGGATCCTCAAGATTGGCGGAAGGTAACAAGTATTTTACGTACCCTGCGGTGGCGGCAGCCTGGAATTTGACCAATGAAGGTTTTATGGAAAATGGTTCCTTTGATCTCTTGAAGCTGAGAGTTGGATGGGGTAAAACCTCAAACCAAGCCATTTCACCTTACTCTTCATTGGGAAGACTTGAGCGATCTCTATATCAATTGGGAGGTAATTCAGTTTCCGGTTTTGCGGTAACCAACTTGCCAAACCCCAATTTGAGTTGGGAGTTTACTACGTCACAAAATATAGGAATTGACTTTAGTTTATTTGATTATAGATTGACCGGTTCGATCGATTACTATAATACTTCCACTGAGGGGGTACTGCAATCCAGAGATTTGCCTGCAACTAGCGGAGTACCAAACCCTATACAAGAAAACATTGGAGAAACCAAGGGTAATGGTATTGAAATAGCCCTTGGAGCAGATATCATACGTGCCTCTGAAAGAAAAGGATTTAGTTGGGAATTAGATGTAAATTTTGCTGCGCACAATGAAGAAATAGTGTCATTAGGTTCTGGTGTTGAACAAAATGTTGGTAATGGATGGTTTGTCGGCTCTCCTGTCAATGTAATTTACGATTATCAGAAACTAGGAATATGGCAATTAGGCGAAGCGGATGCGGCTACACAATTTGGAGATTATGCCCCTGGTGATATTAAAGTCGCCGACCTTAATGGCAATGGCGTCCAGGATGGTGATGATAGAATGATTTTGGGGCAATTGGATCCTAAATGGACCATGGGCCTTTCCACTAGATTGGGTTTTGATAATTTCGACTTGTCGGTCGTAGGGTTTGCCAATGGGGGTAATATACTGATTAGTGAATTTTATGGAGCTGGTGATAATCAAAATACGCTCCTTGAAGCACGAAGAAATGCTCCATTAGTAGATTATTGGACGGATGAAAATCCCACAAATTCATTCCCGCGTCCGGGAGATCAGGATACCAGACATAATGAAACATTAGGGTATTTTGATGGTGGCTTTTTCAAAATCAGGACGATAAATCTTGGTTATACCTTTGATGAAAATATTTTAGGTGATGGTCCGGTATCCGGGGCTCGTATCTATTTAACGTTAAATAATCCTTTCAAAGCATTTTTCTCCGATTATGTTGATTTTGGAGGTATTGATCCGGAACCTACAGGAAGAGCTGGAAATGCAGCCTTTAATAGACGACTTGTGGTTGGAATAAACACACCGGTAACCAGACAATTTATTTTGGGAGTTAACTTTTCTCTATAATTCTTAACTTATTAATAATAGGCATGAAAAATATATTAAAATATACGGTTTTGTTTGCAAGTTTAGCTATGGCTTCATGTGCAGATATCCTAGAAGAGAATCCTAAAGCCATACTTACACCGTCTTTCTTCGAAACAGGACAAGGCATTGAAGGCGGTGTAATTTCTGCATATACCTCATTTAAGACTATGACCAGGCAAGCTGGTATGTTTCTTACGTGTTGGGGTACCGATGAGTATACATTTGGACAACAAGTGCAAAATAATAACTGGAATAGTTATACGGGCATTGACCCCAATGAAGGTGACGCCGATGATATTTGGAATGCCGCCTATCCCGCCATCAATACTTGTAATGGGGTTATAGAATTAAGTGCGAATGCCGAGGATCTAACGCCTGAACAATTAACTAATTTAGTAGCGGAAGCTAAATTTTTACGAGCGCAGTGGTATTTAATTTTAGTACAAACCTATGGTGGAGCGACCCTGGATTTAGGTTCAGGTCCCCTGGCTTTTAATAGAAATCCGACAGACGAATTCACGCTAAATAATAAACAGGAGGTCTTGGCTGCCGTAATCAAAGATTTAGGGGAAGCGGCCGTTGAGCTGCCGGATGCACCGAGAAACGAGGGGAGAGTGTGGAAAGCTTCAGCGCTACATGCATTGGCCCGGGCTCATTTAACAAATGGAGACCAAGCTTCAGCATTATCCGCCGTTCAGCGACTGATACCCGATGCTACCTCTCCAGTTGCAAATTTTGGAGCAAGCTTGATGGAAGATTTTGCCATGGTGCATGCCGAAGACAATCATAATAATGCAGAAGTGTTATTTGCAATTCAGGGAGAGACCACAGATAGAAATGAATTGAATAATAGAGGTGGCTGGCAAAACTTCTTCTTTCGACCGTTTTACGTACAATGGGCAGGCATGAATAGAGATGTTGAAAATGGCAGACCCTGGATCAGATTTAGACCTACCGAGTATTTACTCAATGAGGTTTACGCGGATAAAATAAATGATTCTAGATATGATAAATCCTTTCAGACCGTTTGGTATGCCAATTCACTTACAGCTGGTGACAACCGGCTTACTGGGAATCAAGAGTTAAGAGGTATTCCAACCTGGACTCAGGAAGAAGCGGATGCCGGATTCGTTGATCAGTCTATGGTAGGTGAGTTAAAGTTTAACATTG
>JAHEJC010000095.1 GCA_024639065.1 Lewinellaceae bacterium
TCATAGAACGTCTTACGCGTACACAAAGCAAAAGTGAATTACTGAGTCAACCGGTTATATATTAATGGAAACTCAATCCACCGGCAGATTCTCATTAATCATCTCCCACCCGATAATTCCAAGATCGATTGAATTTAGCCTCCCAAATAAAACTTTATGATATCATCCGGCGAGATCTCCTCTTCTTTTTTATAGTTTTCAGCATAGACCAAAACTAGGTTACCTTCTTTATCTGGATTATTTGAAACGACAATCCCAAGCTTGCGAGATTCAACACTTTCCTGATCGACCGTAATATTTTCATCCATTTGTCTAAAATAGGCTTCTAGTTCAGCCAAACTCGTATTATGTAAATTAATATCTTGATAATATATATCTCCATCCGCTTCGAAGTATCTTATACTTGAGCCATCAACGGTGAAAACCACATATAAATTCATTTTGGGTAGGAGAAAAGATGGATAGATTTTGTCTAATTCCACCCTTTCCCCAGGGCTTGCTTTCAATTTTCGGTTTAAGGTCTTTTTAAATTCTTTGATATTTTGTTTAAAAAAGATATCGCCTACTTTCTCAAAAGGTATTATGTCCATCACTCAATTTGTTTTTCTAATAAAGGAACCACGTTTTCTCTAAAATGGATCCTGGCTTGATCCAAAGCAGCATCATATTTGCTTCCAAATTGTCTTCTTATGGCGCTCACATTTAAGTCAAAAGCGTCCATAAATCTTCCTTGGCCAAGTAACTGGGCTTCTGCGGATCTAAATGCTCTAGCCGCTTGACTCGAGCCAGTTGAAATAAAGTCTATATGATCTTCCACCGTCATTATATGAGCGCTACCCATATAGTCGGAGATTTTGAAGCCAGCCAGTTTATATGAATTGACAGTAGGTACATGGTTTTTATTCGTACGTAAATTACCCAAATCATCATACTGGTTATCAAATTTGCCATAGGCTCCTCCGGAACGCAAGTTAATTTTCTTCATGAAGGCTCCGGCAAGCTTATCTCCAAGCAGCGCTGAAATACCTCCTTCACCTGCGGCCAACATTGCACCCTCCCAGGTCCAATCTTCATTTTGCATCATGTAGGTGATCATATCGCCTGCAGCAGATAATGCGGCAGATGAGTACTTACCACTCACTAAGTTCTCTCCCGAAGACCGAATGACCTGCCATTCATCGATATCCATTCGACCCCATGCATCGGTCATACTGCCTCCACCCATGACCCATTCTGAAGCCAATTGGACAGCTATATCTGCAACAGCGCCTGCTGCAGCTCTTTTACCTGCCCACCATAAAATCGGTGCAATGGGGAACCGCCCATCTGGATCAGCGTATGTAATTGGATTATTTAGACTGTAAATATAAGGTGAATATGAAGGGAGTCTATCGGCCATAGGATCAACGCTCTCCCAAATACTGGTCACCGGGTCGTAATATCGCATTCCATAATAATAGAGTCCGGTTTCTTCATCTAACTCCTTGCCATTGTACAAATAAGGTGTGCGATTAGTATTACTGTGTTCTTCAACAAAGGTCTCACCGAAAGCAAAGTATTCCAGGTGCTGATAAACCTCACCATCCAAATCAGTAATAAAAGAGGAACTACCTAAATGATCGGGATGAAAGAAATATTGAAATGCTTCCATGTCCTTACCATTGCCATTGCCTTTGTTACTATTATTTCCATTTTTCTTCCCGTTGGAATTTCCGGGCACATAATTCAGTTCAGCTAAAATGTCTTCAGGGATTTCGACTCCATCTTGAAGAAGACCATCGCTACTCTCAGCTAACTTGCTAGCGATGCGCTGGTTTTCTATAAAAAAGTGTTTAGTAGCACCCCCACTTCGGATGACCAAATATTGATTAGGGTATATAACCGTATTACCAATACCCCCTGTGTCGATTACCGGAGCTCCATTAATATCGATGGTATGACCTCCACCAATACTCTTAAACACTCTCATATGATCAGCATCATAGAAATAGGAAAAAGATTGACCATTATCGGATAATGAATAAATCCTGTTTTCTTCATCCCATAGAATTTCCCTATTCTGGCCATTTACGTCATGATCCCAACCCAATTGGTTACCATTGGCATCGTAGGTATACGATTTGTCGCCGATATGAATGGGAGCATGGGGCTGATCCGATGGATCATATTCATAATCAAACCCATAGGTTGTTTTATTTCGAACATCCCAATCCGTCTCATCCAGTCCTTTACGCTCGTGGATTTGTTGTTTCTGGGTAATCGAATGAATGGAATTATAATCCATCATCAAGCTATACCGGTGATCATGGTTGCTGCCATTAAATTCGCCATCTGCTACTATCAGTCTATAAAGGTCATCGTAAACAAAGTTATACTGTGATGAGCCACCCATTAGATTACTAGGAGGCCTTGGAGCAGAATTTGTCAATTGTAGGATATTGTTTTCCTGATCATACTGATAAGCATTATTCATCATTTCCCTACCTTCGGAGGTAAGTGCAGTCATATTGAACAATCTTCGGCGCTCGGGTTCATAAGAATAGGAGGTCTCAGTGCCATTGCCATAACTCATAAATACCCGTTGCTCGAACTTGTCATAACCCAACTGGGTTAAGTAGTTGTAAGTAGTGCCATCCTTGGTTCCGCTCATAGAATTGAGCAAACCTCCTACATTATAATTATAGGTCAATACCTCACTATCTGCATAGGTCATTTCCTTCACTCGGTTCCAGGTATCGTATTTCCAGGTTGTAGTATAACTTAATGGAGCACTTCCTGGGATAAGAATTATTCTTTCCGTTTTGTTGACAGCGCCCAATTCATCAAAGGAAAACAGCGTTATGCCCGTGGCATCTTTTTGTTTTATAATACGGCCAGCACCATGGTTCAATGCTCCCGGGTCTCCATATGTATAGGTTACATTATTATATGGGGTAATTGGATAATTCACGTTTGTCAATCGCTCAAGATCATAAACGTATTGGATACCTACCCCGCTCGCCTGAAGATTGGCAGTTATCTTTTCTGTCAGGTTTCCAGCCAGGTCGTAACTGTATGTACATAAACCAGCATCCGGGTGGTCAAATTCTGTCTTTCTACCGAGCCAATCATAATCATAGATGATGGTATGGTTTTGATCATCGATGATCGATGTAAGCTCATTGATGGGATTATAGACATAACTTGTCCATATATTAGATCCCTGACTATGTAGCTCCTGAATAGAGGTTCTTAATCCGCGCACATTTTCGAAATACTCCTTCCAAATGCCATTTGCATCCGTTAACTTACTACTGAATTGACTATTCCCGTTTCGATCGTTGCCAAAGCCATACTCACGCGTCAATACCGATAAATCTGGTTGTGTAATAACTATTTGACGATCTAATACATCGTAGGTTGTTGTGGTTGGATTGATGTTGTCATAAATAGAATTGAATACGCCTTCAGTCCCTTTTGGTTCGGTGATTGGGTGGAAAGATTCCTTTAACCGACTAAATGCATCAAAGTTTATCCGACCTGAAACAATCATTTCTTCAATATCCGGATTCTGTTTTCCGGAAAATATGGCACCGTCTTTTTTGACCTGAAGCGGTCGTCTCAATCCATCAATGAAAGTGGCAGTCTCGATTAAATTACCAGGATTATCAGGATCATAATGTTGAGTTAGAGCCCAAGGAATCTGAGCATCGGGATTGTATTGAAAGGCGATGGTAAATGGTATTCCAGCCGCTAATTCTTTGGGGCCAGTAATGGTCGCCAGCCTACCAACCTCATCCAGGGTAAATATCATCTGCTGACCATTCATATCTGTATTGGAAAGCATGCGTCCAAAGCGAAAATCATAGGTTGAAGCAGATGCATATCCATAAGAATCTTCCACTTTTTCTACATAAGTAAACACTTCCGGATCATAGGTATAGGTATGACTGAGTCGTTGCCCTAAGGCATTTTCCGGTCTAGTCATCGTAGCAATATTACCGAAAACGTCATAGTCCATATTATAGGTAGAAATCTCACCAGACTCCAGGTATTTTCGGATTTCTATAATATCACCGGACGCATTGTCTATACTCGTCTCACTTTTACGAAAAGTCTGGCCACCAGCCTTTACCTGCATCGATTTAGGCTCTCCCATCACATATATGGAAGGTAGCAGATGATATTCAAGTTGAGTCGTATAATCATCATCTGGTGTAGCGTCACCAAAATCAGTATAGCGAGAGATATTACCTAATAGATCATATTCAAAGGTCATACTGGTCGACTTGCCAGCTATCGGCTGACCCTCATAAAAGTTTTCAATTGTTTTGGTAAGTGCAGGAAAAGCAATCCCATCATCAATATCTTTAAAAGCATCCGGCAAGTTATTTCCTGCCAGATCTTTCAGCGTATACTCGTGAATCGACTCCGTGTATTTATTGGAAGCTGCATCGGACAGATTCTGAGCTTTTTGCAAACCTCTTTGATAGAAGTTATCGTTGATATAATCCTGAGTGACTATGCGATAAGCTGCATCACTGTTCTCAGTATCATGATGTATCGTTTTCACTTTTTGAAATCCGTAAAAGTCTCTTTCATGACGATCAAAATATCCATCTTCATATGAAAAAGTGGTTAACATTCGATCTACTCCATCACCTAGTACACCATCGAGGACTTCAATGCTGGATAATGCCCAGACATCATTAGGCATTTCATAAGAATTTCCAATTCTTTCATAATCAACGGTGAACGTAGAGCCTAAAGGTTTTTGAACTGCTTTAAGTTTGTTGGTTCTGTTGATGGTGGAAAGGGAAACATCCAGTTCATCATCTTCGTTTGATTTCAGATAATCCGGAAATCCATCTCCATTAATATCCTGAAATTTGACGGTCGTTCTGTTGGCGCCTTGAGATGCATTGGCCGAAGGATTGAAACATAGTTTGGCCACTGGGAAAATTGGGGGAAGCGGAATACAAACCGTGAAAGCACCATTGATAGACTCACCGGTCGAAATGGATTCTGAAATATCATCGGCCCCGTTCCACAAGATGGGACTTGTAAATCCATTACCGGTATTAATTGAAACAACGAGTGGAGATGCACTGACAATATAATCTAGTAAGCCATCACCATTCATATCTTCCAGTGTCTGATTGACCTCACTCTCACTTCTCGTCAATCCAATCCCCACCGAAATACTGTAGTTATCAATATTTATATTCAGCCCCGCTCCATAATTTATAGCTTCTCCATCACTTATATCCGCATATCCCCATTGTTCTGCTGGCAAAAAATCATATCCAATATTCAATTGTACGGTTCCGTTACTAAATACTCGGTCGGGTAAGCCGTCTCCATTTATATCCATAAGTCCAAAATCCACCTCGTCTTCATTCTGAGCAAAATTTCCGCTGATTCCGGCGGAAACCAATGCACGATCTTCCGAGTTGCTGGCCTTGGTTCCCTTGGGAAATTCCTGTGTACTTTCCGGACTTGATTTAAAGAAAACACCACCCAAGGTAAATCCAATATCTACTGCATGAGACGACTTCATTACCTCTCCAAATGTGAGATTTTTAGCAGCTGATTGAAGACCTCCATAGGGGTACGTGTATTGTATTTTATTTTTTGAAACAATATCCGGGTGTCGATCTCCATTCATGTCCAGGTACTCAAACAATTGGGTCGTAGTTCCGGAGCTGGTATTAAGACCTGCAGGACCTATGCCAACCGAAAACGTAAGATTATCGGTTTCATGGACTCGATTGATGCCTGCTGCACCGGTACCGTTAGCTGAACCATCTCCCACGATCGGATTGAAAGGTAGAATATTATCCAATCCCATTCTGGATGCGCTCATAACATCTTGGGTAATATACGTTTGATCGTCATATCCACGCCACGCGTTCGATTTGTTATCCGGAAACATGACGACCAGAATATCATCAGTAGGATCATTTCCGCCACCATTTTCAAATAAATCTTCCATGTCTTGAGGATTGGAAGCGCCACTTAAGTCAATGTTTGGAGGATTAACTAATGCTGGATCTAGTACCAACGCCGATTCGTCTATGGGCATGGATGCCCGGTCTCTATTACCATTATATACAAACTGCCCCCAATGCCTATATTGAGGACCGAATAGAGATCCTTCCATTAAAACAGCATGCAAACCAGCTGGCACAACTTCAGGTGTAGTGGAGCTTATGATAGCTGAATCAGCAAGGATTGTTTGGGCTAAAGCTGGGTTGGCTACAGCATAATCAAAATAAAAGACATCATCAACAGTTACACTCAAATTGATTGGAATGGGTATTGCCGGGACTCCATTGGTAACAGAAATAGTTTGCTTAGATACCAATTCCAACTGTTTTTTTACAGTAAATACAATGTCGCCTGATTCAGTATTCGGAGCAAAAATGAGTTTCGGTGTGATACTAATATTTTCCGTATTTGGAGCTATCCAAATGTAAGTGGGTTCCTTAGAATCATTATACGCCCTGAAATCAACGGTGGGATAAAAATCAAAAATAGGATCTCCGTTAGTATCGGTTAACAGGGTAATGTTGGGATCGGAGGATTCAGTATAGAACACATATGGATCCCAGACTAAATTGGTCCAATCGATATTCGATTCAGCAGATACGCGAAAATACAGGTTATCTCCTAGTAATACATTTTGATCAATGTCAATAGGTTGCGATAATGATACATTCCATGAATACGTCTGCTGAAATAGAGGGGTAAATATCCCACCTGATTCTAATAATATTTCTATAGTTAAATCATCTGAAGTGACTGGTTTTATAAAATCACCCTCTATGTGAACCTTTCCATCAATCGCCATACCGGTAGACATGGCCCCTGAAATTAAGAAGTCTTGTTGAGCTTCAAATTGATAAATCGGTAAATCATTAGCATCTAACTGGTCGGGCGCATGTGCAGTATAGGCAATGATGGGATTCCACTCCACTTGATCATAGGCTCCATCAAATACGGACTGAACTCTAAAATAGATTTTATCACCTCTATTTACGGTAATTGAACCAACACCTGTTGGAGTTTTAGGACTAAAATCTTCGGCCGATATCATAGTAGTCCATAATTCGATCCCATTCAATTGAATAGCTACCCGCACACCATCATCCTGGGTGTACGACAATCCTTCCGGAGTAATATCCTCGAGTAGAGTTACTGGCGCAGTTATGGAAACCGTTCCGTCATAGGGAGCCTTCCATTGGCGCACTACATCGTGCAATGGGTTTTGATCAATAGCTTCTTCTATTTGGGCAGGGTCAATTTCAGCAAAATCTGGATCTATGGAAGATCCGGCATCAATAGGACTTTCCGTGTCAGCACTTGAAGAAGTAAACGTAGGAATCCCAAACTCATTCAGGTGGTTAAAATAGACAATCCCATCATTTACGATATCTATCAATTGATCACCATTGGCATCCGTAAAATAAATATTGGTTGTACTTTTTGACTGGGTATACTGTAATCCTGCGAAAATTCCAAAATGAGATTCAATCCCATATTCATTAGTTGAAGTATTACCCCTACTGAAATTATTTATGCCATTGATTGGGGTAATATCTCCAAAAGTAGTATTGCCGGAAGGTCCGGAAAGGTTAGGCCTAAAAAATAGCCCACCATCATCTTTCATTACTTTATCCGATAAACCATCTCCATTGATATCCACTAATGCCAGCATGCCCTCATTTCTAGATCGTGAAGCACCAAATGAAGCGCCAGCAGTATTACTTTTACTCCATAATCGGCCATCAAAAAATCCAGCCGTTACGGCTAAAGCAGCACCAGCCCCCAATGATTTATTACCACTGATGGCCGAAGCCTTGTCATTGAATAATTGGATTGGATTAATAAAATCTCCATGTATATTATCAGCTTTGGGAGTCCAAGGTTCTGGTGCAGATAAGGGCTGATAATCACCATTAGCGGTTACATCGTCGTAATAATCCAACGAATGTTGTGTGAAAAGTTGACCAGCAGCATCAAATTCAAGGATACTTTCTAATAAGGTCTTATGAAAAGCACCTTCCCGGTAAATCAACTCGTAACTGCGAACCGGTTGTCCGTCAAACTCAATATTGATTTTTCTGAGTAAATCTGCAATAACACGTTTAAATCCTAAATTACCATCTATGCATATATCCGTTCGAAGCGGTTCCCCTAACTCTCTATCACGTGTAAAGACGACTGCATATTTTCCTTCATCAACTCCATGCCCCGTATAGGTGATGCGCTCCACATACAAATTGGATCCGGATACTGTTCCACCTGGGATGCCTGTGTCCTCAATAACCTGACAGTGGAATCTAATAAAATTGTCATCTAAATCCCGGGTCTCCACTAAAGCCCATTCAGCGATGTTTCCTGAAAGATCTCTCAATATCGAGTTGTTTTCAATTCCATCTTCCGGAGTACCTCCATAAAAATTACGGGCTCCATTTTTATCCGTAATTTCCCACCAATAATTATTAGGGTGATCACCATGCCTAATTATCTTTCTAAATGTACCTTCTACCCGAGGGTGAAATTGTTTTTCTGAGGACCTGGGTACAAAGGTGGAACGGTGCGCTACCGGATGCAACTGCATACCATTGGCTATGTAAGTCTCTGATTCTAATGATGGATCGAATCTAGGTACACCCCAGCGAGTGTCTATGGTGATGCTGGGAATATCATAACTCCAGCCCTGGCCTAGCCACCCCTGATTACTCCCTTCACTATTATAGCTTAATTCAACCATGGGCTGGAATCCTTGTCGACCCGGTGGTAGTTTTATAGGGTAGGAAATGTTGGCACTTCCATTGGAATTCGCCTGAGGTGGTTCGATGGTTATGATTTCAGCAGAGGGGTCCGCTGCCTTTATATCCTTAATGGTGTTGGGTGTAAATCCATTGGTCTGGGGGGACTCTGGCACCTTAATAATTCCATTAATCATATCCGTAAAATGAGTCGAAGCAGATATAATTTGATGATTTACTTCATCCACAGAGTCTCTTTCAAGAGGAACCCAATGTTTGTTCTCTTCATCAAAATAATAGGTCCTGATATCTTGGATAGTATATCCATCCGGAATTTTGCGC
Organism: Lewinellaceae bacterium; assembly: GCA_024639065.1. Classification (GTDB taxonomy): domain Bacteria; phylum Bacteroidota; class Bacteroidia; order Chitinophagales; family Saprospiraceae; genus JAHEJC01. The sequence goes on from JAHEJC010000095.1 coordinate 9,099, forward strand.
TCGTCATAGCCGAGCGAAATCTGGACGTCCTGCTCAAATTTGGACCCATGAGGTAAGAACCGATAGGCTGCATGTGTTTTCGTGACATTGATCATCCCGGCATTGAGGGCTACAATATCTATATGTCGTAAAGCTGATATGGATATGAGCTCTTGGGATCCTAAAGCATGCGGTGGAAAATAAATTTCAGCATTTTGATACTGCAGATTTGCACCTTTACGTCCTATCCATTGAGCATACGAATTAGACTTAAGTCGAATGAGATCAAAATTAAAATCCGCAGAGAACTCGGATTCAAAGGTGATCACTTTTTGAATAGTTTGGCCATCAGGATATTGGGCCACTGCCAAAATATCCCACGGTCCATTTAAAGAACCAGTGTTTGAAGCAATGTATTCAAATGCCCTGGATTCAACATTGACTTCACGACCTTCAATATACAACCTTGCCTTATCTCCATTGGCTCCGCCAAGGTAACCATTGATATAGGCAGTTCCATTATTAAAATAAACTGCCTCCGACTGATTGATGACGATTTTTCGTTGATTTTCAATTTTCTGATTTCCATCTTTCGGATTACCTACCGAAATCTTAAGATTACGAATTTTGTAACTGTGTTCGGCTTGTTCAGGAAGAGAAAATCGAATAGTATTAATTCCTTCCTTTAACCAAGCACGGCTTATTCGCTCATTTTGCAATCTCCACTCATTGGAAAATCTTCCTATATAACCGCCTACAGCCAACTCATCATTGATACTCCGTGCTATTCCTGAATGGTCAAAAACTCCATAAAGCTCATAAGAGAGCCATACCATTTCACTTTCTGAGGGGATCTCGGAAATTGAAACTTGAAAAATATTGTCCTTGGGGTTGTCTAGAATCTTTTCTTCTGAACTACCAATTACCCCATAGAGCTGGGCTGCAGGATATTCGGCAGTGACCCTAAAGTAATCAGGAAGTCTAGAGTCCGTACTTCCGTTAGCATAGGAGCAAATATAAGTGGCGATGAATAGCAATAAAGTGAATCTACTTTTAAGCATGGTTTATGCGATTTTTGATGCTGGGTAAATATATATACGGTTGTTATTGAAGTATCAATTGTTTTGTCAAGGTCTCGTTGCCTACTTTGAGTACTACGGTGTAAGTCCCGCGAGCTCCTTTCATCACTCCAGGTATTTGGTAGTGAGATTGACCTTGGTATCGTCTGGTTTCTAATAAACGTTGATGAATATCGTATACCTCAAGGGTTATATCTGATGCTTCAGCAAGCGCTATTGATAAATGATATTGGCCAGAAATAGTTGGGTTAGGAAATTCTTCAAATTTTAGGACGTTGGTAATTTCGGGTAGCAGCCTGTTTGGAATTTCACCAAAGGTAAATACATCCGTGTTGGATCGATCAGGGTCCCATTTTACATTTTTAAATGTCACCACACCCTTTGAGGATAAATTATCAGGAGTAATCAGTTCAGCATTTTCCAGACTAAAATCACCTCTCCCGCTGCGATCAATAAGCAGGATAGGTGTAGAATTTGGCCTTTTGATAATACCTAAAGACTCCATATTTACAGTTACCTCGGTGAGCAGGTGCCCCACTTGACCCTCAGTCGTAAGCAACCACTTTCTTTGAATTGTTTTAACTTCTCTCTGTTGATTTTCACCATAAACAAAGGGTAATCCGTTGTCACTCCAGATAAGAAAATCTAAATTGGCTAGCTCTCCTTTATTTTGATGATTGAATTTTTCTTGCTTATTAAGCGCAATTGTAAACTGTGTTGAGTCACCAAATGAGCCGGATTGCTTTTGATATAAACCCGTTTGGTCATCTCTGGCAATACCCGCTATTCGATTAGCATAGGTGTCATTCAACTTCCAGATGACATCTCCAGTTGAGTTGACATAATCTTTAGCTAAGGTAATACCATATTTTAGCGCCAGCGAACTTTCTATCACTGACTTAATTTCAGGTTTAAGTATTCTTTCAAAAACGATGAATTCGGCCACCTGGCCTTTGAAAATCAATGATTGCTCCTTTTCGGTAATTTCCGTATTTGGACGCTCCCAACCCATTCCCTGGGTGTAGGTATGTATAAATGCCTGGGGATTCTGTTTAATCATGTTCCCTTTTCCGGAAAAGTTTAATTGGTCAATGTTTGGAGCATTCAAATTCTTAGAGGTAAGCAATACCGTGTTTTCGGTATCAGAAAACTTCCAAATCGGTTGTTCTATAGAGGGATCCGCATCGATATAAACTGTAAAAATTGTGGCCTGCCTAAGTTCATCAATACCATGCGTAAATCCGTTCAAGCCGTCTTGATAAATCAAGGGGTTGTAATTGAGTAATTTGGTTTGCTTCGGAATTAGATCACCTTGCTTCCAAATCGTTGAAGCGGGCAAATCCTTTAACTGTTGCTGGCACAAACCTAAATTTGGGGAGAAAAAAGAATAGGCGATTAAGATGGCAAATAAACTAGCGAAACCGTTTTTCATAACAATGGATTTTCCTTATTGGTTAAACCAAATAAACTAATTATCCATCAAATCGAAAACATTGCGTGACGCTAATTTGTGAATAAAAAATTGAAATATCTAATCTTTTTAGTCGAATTATGTCAAGACGCATAAATAATTCATCAATAAATGCAAGCAGCTCTCCTTCCATTAGTCGAGATTTCTTCACTTACTTCTTCTATCCTATTGAAACTCTGCATAGTACAGAGGAAGGTAAAGTGACTAGAGACTCGATATTTTCCAAGTACAAGTTAGAAAAGCTAATAGTCGTATTCAATTATATCGTCATCCGGATTTCTAAAACCTAGCGCTCTAACTTTAACACGGCATATTTTCCCTTGTTCCAAGCATGCACTAATAAGTAGAGATGATTTGATCCATCGGCTTGTTCGATATAATGTGGCCATACATGATGAATATTGGTAATCACCGGAATATCTAAATCCCCAGGAATGATAGTAGAAACTAATTTTTCACCGGTGTGTGCATAAATAGGTGCTGATTTTTGGTCACCAATGGCCATTAATGCATTAAAAAAATAATGTTGATCTTTATAGGAAACATTACAGATCAAGCTTCCACTTGGAATGTCTGAAAATATTTCCACAAATTCGCCTTTCGGGGTAAATTTTACGACTTGTCCGGCAGCTCGGTTCGCTACAAAAATATGGTCTTCATGCGCATAAATACCGTGTGCAGTCTGGAATTGGCCCGGTTGATCTCCCTTCCCGCCCCATGCTAGTCTGCCCCAATCCCAAGATCCATTTTTTTCAGTGATGGTCAATACAAAATCACCCTTAGAATATCCATGGGCTACATAAATAGTCGAATCATAATACGTCACGTCGGTCACTCCAAAATTGCTTTGCTCGGAAGCAAAAAAGTAGTTGGCATGAGGAAAATCAAATTCAATTCCTCTGGGTTTGAGGATGTCGCTGATAATAGTGCCATCCAAATTTAAAACTAAAACCCGTTTACCTTCCTGAGCAATGGCCAGGTGTTTTTTACCCTTATGCACAAAGAAGACGATACCATGAATATTGTCTTTTAATCTGGGATCACTTCCAATCGTCTTCCACTGTTTAAGATCCGCACTTATTGAGCATAGACCATAACCAGGAATGCCGGTATAGATGATACCAGTTTCCGGATCTTCATTAAATCCACCATGCATGTTTGGTTCAAATTCTTTAGCATCCTCAGGGAAGGCAGCAGTGAGCACTTCATCCCAAGAGAATATGTACTCTGCCGTTCTGGTGACTAGCTTGCTTTGGGGTGGAATCTGATCGGTATGGGAACCCTGATTGTGAACATGCCCATGTTCATTATCGTGATGACTTTGAGCATCCAATGGCATCGAAAAACACAGCCCCGTGACCAAACTAACTATTAATAGTTTATAAATTTTAATACCAATCATAACCAACTCATTTTTTAGTGAGGCTCAATATAGGCATCCTTTGCTATATTTCCACAATCACCCTCCTGGATATTATATTGGTGATGATTACCGCTTTCTCCTTCTTGATAGCGTCAATTAGATCCAGTTTTCCAAGAAATTCCTCTTACTGTTTATCTTCTTTACAAGCAGACAATTCGATCTCACAAAATTCTGAGATATCATCATGGATGCGCCAATATGGAAGTGCCGTGTATTCTTTGTTTTTTAATTTTATGAAGCCAAGCCGGACGATGCTTTGAAATCATTGATCGAAATCTCTTGTCATGCTTTTCTTGATTCGTATACGATTGGTCCCTCGATATTTTATTTTATTGGTGCCAGGTTCCATTTCTGTCTTATCAAAAAGATTTTTGTACGATTCATTTTCGTTAAAGCATTTAAGTTCTATTCAGGGTATTCAACCCTAATTAGTTTTTATTCCAAATTGATTGTATTTGTTTTTGAATTTCTTTACTTGTTAGCGTGATCATGTACGGCATGAATCCCCCATTTTTTGCTATGTGAACTACCGTTCATTTTCTAGTTCATGAATAACTTCATTTTCAATAGCATCCAGTAGATCCATTAGATCATTGTAGTTTGTTTCTGGCATATTGTTATAATCCCTCAATCTATGTGCAAATACTTTGTCTGGATACCGATTATTAATATGAATTCTTATTTTTTGCATTATAGCGTTTCTATGATTGTAATCACCTTCAACTTCAGTTGAGGCAATTTGTAATGCGCAAAATAGACTATATCTTTTTTTATCTACATCGTCCTCGCAGTCTCGGTCATCATTTTTATGCCAGCACTTTTCATTTTTTAACAACCCTTTCACTCTTTCAAGGATTTGTAAGTCTGCCAGAGTGACGGGAGGAGTGGGTTGTAAGTTAATACTAAATGAAATACTGTCACCGGTTATTACAAGATCATCCATGGTGAACGAACCAATTTTAGTTTTAATTAGAATTTCCGGCAAACCTCTTCTTTCTGTTAGCACATAACTAACATCACTAAATCCTTGACTTTCCGTTGATACATATCTAGCATCGTACACTTTTTCGTCACAGTAAATCTACCGTTGAGAGGGAGTTGATTAAAAAGAGTGGCACTGTCCAGCTCTGTCCCCATTATTTCAATTTCAAAAGCCTTGATTATATAGGTATTTTCACAGTGTCCCTTTAGCTTGCCATCTTCCAAATGGAGTAGGCACCTTGTTTGTGAATAGAGTGATGATGTGATTAAAATTAAAATCGAAATTAAACGAATCTGCATCTTCTTATTCATTTCTAATGGTAATTATTTACTCAATTTTATCACATGCAATTTGATAAAAATAAATATTTTCTCCATAGTCAGATTTGCCAAAGGAATCAGATTTAGCAAAATAATAGCGATTAATTGAAAGGTTGAGTTTTAGATACTTCAATCCAGTCGCTGTGTGGATCTTCAATCTGCACTAATATCCAGCTGCCCTCGTTATACTTTCCACTCATACATCCGCGATTTTGCGTCTTTAAGAGTATCGTTGTCTTATATTTCTGAAGAATTTGATCATTTCATATTTGATTCAATCAGTGCTAAAGTGTCCTTTAAATAGTTCTGAAATACTTTATATGAATTAATCACATACATGTAATTAAGGGCGTTATTATAAACTTGATTTTCAAATTTAACCGTCCTAATGGTTTTATCATAGTTCAAATAGAAATTTGACTTGGATATTTTCTGTAAATCAAGATCATCTTCAAAAAAGGAAGGAACAGATGTATTTCTTAGCAGTACAATTTCTGTTAGTGAGGGAATAAATAAATCAAATAAATAGTCTTTGTAAATAACAATATCATCTTCTGTGTCAGTATAATAATAGGACCAATTGGATAGTTGTTTCCTCAGCATGGGGTCTCTAATTAAATGTAGAGAACCCGTGTTGAATATTTCATCTATTGATCCCGTGATAAGGTCAAGCGAATTAGTTTTGTTAATGATATCATCGATCAATCGCTCAACTTCTTCAGGATTAATGAGGCTATTATCCTTAATAATCTCAAGTAAAATTACCGAAGCCTGATAGGCCTCCTTAAAACTATTAATCACTTTATCGAGGTTGTTTATGTTGTTTCTAAAATCTACTTGCAGATTTTTTAATATTGCTTGTTCATTAGAGTTATCAATTCTACGATTGTTCCAATTATTCACTTGTAAGGCAAGTAATATTCCAATCATTACAAGAGCAATCTCTCCAATAGCATATATGAGATATTTACTGAACCTATTTTCAGTCAGCAGTTTTTGACGAATTTTTCTGAAGAATTTTATCATTTATTATTGGTTGCTTTTAACCTGTGCCTCTATCTAGCTTTTGGTTTCTTCGAAATCCGTCTCTAAAACCGATAAAGTATTATCATCCTGTTTCCAATCAATATTATTGAGCCAATCATTTAAGAAAAGAGCAATTAATATCCCGATCATGACCAGCAAACCTCTCCCATGGCGTATGGTGTATAGCTTTAAAAAAGACCTGCCTTCAAAAATTTTCGTCTTATACTCTGAAAGAATCTTTGCATGAGTTCTTCGATCTTATTTTATTTATCGCTAAAGGTAATCAACAATTATTACTGTGAATAGCCAAGCTCACTGTTGATGAGCGATAAGGTAGGCCTCATGGATTTTCGATAAGGCTTGTAGTTCTAAAACCGCCGGTGTCTGGTCATATACTGTAATCATAGGTAGGTATAAGCAATGAGATCTTTTCTGTTCAAAGATTCAGCAATGTCATTGCCCTGGTTGATATTGGTCAAGGTCCTGGTCTAATTTTCCTTCTGCCGGATAAAGGCCTCCTTAGGTTGGCAAAATTCGGTGGCTGCACTCAAGCTTATGGTGTCATGAATGTTGGTATTGGTCCATACGCTCATTAGAGAGTCTGGATTGAGCTGGGCGTATTTATTGTTGATAACAAAGCAATAACCAATTAATCCAACTACCATTGATTTTCTATTAAATAGTTTTCTATACCATTTTCATTCTTAAAGGTGGAAATAGAAAATGAGCTTTGCATCGGATGTTAAATTAATATTATCCAGCTAGGATCTGCCAACAAAAAACATCGCCATCTCCCCCTTGCCTTTTACCTCGATTTTTTTCCGGTTTTCAAAAGTAAAGGCTGGATCATTTTTGATCTGGTCATAGGTATACTGGCTAATATTCACCTGACCCACCGCTCCATTGCTCTCCATCCGGGAGGCGGTGTTGACCGTATCTCCCCAGATGTCATATTGGAATTTTTTAACGCCCACAATACCAGCCACCACCGGGCCCGTATGGATGCCTGCCCGCATTTCAAAGGCCATTTTACCTTTGGCATCCTGTTCAGCTTTCCTTCGTTTTATAAATTCCTGCATCTCCAGAGCAGCCAGCACGGTATTTTTTGCAGAATCATCTGTTGAGACAGGTAGACCTCCGGCAGCCATATAAGCATCGCCAATCGTTTTGATCTTTTCTATGCCATACTGCTCCATGATTTTATCAAATCCTTCGAAACAGTAGTTTAATTCATTGACCAATTCTGCCGCACTTAGTTTTTCTGAGGTCTCCGTGAATTCCTTAAAATCAGTAAATATAATGGACACCATGTCAAAATCGCGTGCTGCAGCCTTTCCATTCAGCTTTAATTCTTCGGCAACCTCAGCCGGGAGTATATTGAGCAATAAATTCTCGGAACGGTCTTTTTCTACCTGTAAAACCGCTTTTGATCTACGTATATAACGTAAGCGGGAAAATAAACCTCCACCCATTAAAAGGAAGAAAAACCCGGTGCCCATAAATATATTTTTTGTCCGGTTCTTTTCACGAACTTCTTCCTGATGCGCCAGTTCCACTTTCCGTTTTTCTTCTTCCTGAACCAGGGAGTCTGCCAGCATTTGATTTTGAAACTCCATTTGTTGTAAATTTTTACCAATCTCCTCTTCATGCAGGCTGTCCGTCAATATCAAATATTTTTCATGGTAGGCAAGCGCTTCATTTCCGTTCTTTAAAGCTTTGTAGGATTCATAAAGGCATTCACACGCATTTTTTTGAACTCTTATATCACTCGCAGTACTTGCTTTATTACACCATTGAATGGCATTTTGATACAGGCCTTGCAATCTAAAGTTGTTGCCAATGATGGTTGATAAATGTTTTTTAAATTCGGTCTCTTGAGCAGCTTCCATTGCGCTAAACGCATATTCACCGGCTTTTTCATGTTCACCTAATAATTTATAATCATTGGCAATAGCTCCTAAAGCATAGGGGATGGCGCCAACGAACTGACTACTTTCTTCAAATATTTTTAGTGCGGTTAAGTGATACTCAAGGGCCTTGGAATAATTTTTTTGTTCACCGCAAACATTACCAAGAGAAAAAACTATTCCACCTGTTTCCTGTTTATAGCCCTCGCCGGCATCTTTCATAGAAGTCAGGGCACGGGTAAGGTAATCTACTGCCTTAGAATAATCCCCAACCTGAGTATAGAGGTTGCCAAGATTATTCAAATTATGCGCCATATAATGTTTATCTCCTTTTTTCTCAGAGCTCAGTAAAGAAGTACGGAAATATTGGACGCCTTTCGCATATTTTCTTTGTTGAATGAATACATTGCCAAGATGTGAAACAGCCCCTTCTTGTATTTGATTTTGTCTTGCGTAGTAGTAAGGTTTGGGAACCTCCTCTATCATGTCTAATACCCGGGTATATAGTTCTTCTGCTTTAGTTGGTTCATTTTGCATTAGGTATATCCCGGCTAAGTTGCTCCCTGCCACTAAGATTCCCTCTTTGTTGTTATACTGCTCTGCATAATCCAGTGATTTTAAATAATAGTCTTTTGCTTTGGTCAAGTCATTACGAAATCTGTAATTAACGCCCAGGTTATTTAAAGACAGGGCTGTTCCATCATGATAATTAATTTTCTCAGCAATTTTTAAACTTTGTTCAATTAAGTCTTTCCCTTTCATGTGTTCTTTCATGATCGTATAGCAAGTTCCCTGGATTTGAAGCGCTTTTGCCTCGTATTTTTTTGATTTACTCTTAATGGCCATCTCGTACATGCGGTTAGACAGCACGAGCGCAGAATCGGTATTTGACATAAATAAATTTGGACCCCATATGAATTTATTCAAGGCCTCCATGCGGATGGTGTCGGCCATGGCGTTATTTTCCCAGATAGTATATAGAGAGTCGAGATTGACTTGGGAAAATACTTGAAAATTCAATGAAAGTAAAGCGACGAAAAGAATAAATTTATGCATAGCTGACATTTTAATTGCTAATAGCGTCTTTTTAAATCATCTTCAACCAAGTAAATTCGGATCTGAAGTATCTATCATACCACATGCAAGAAAAGAGTAAAACCTGGAGCAGAAACTAGTGGTATCCTGAATTCATTATTCCTCTCTATTTGAAAAGTGTTATTGTAAGTTACAAAAAATAAGGAACTAATTTTCTGATTTTCAATAAGTCACCTATGGTTAAATCCCGAAGATTCATGTTTTATGTGCGCATTAATGATTCCTGGTTGAGATGTCTTATCAATGTAAAAAACTGGGTAAATATCATTTTCCAATTCTTCCATTACGGAAACGTAAATAGTTGAGCTTTCAGATTTTTTAACACGTTGGTCATTCCAAGTGTGAATCTGTAATGCTACCAGCATGAAATTACCGATCATTGGTACATTGTTTT
>JAHEJC010000454.1 GCA_024639065.1 Lewinellaceae bacterium
TGGTGCCAGCAGCAAGTCGTTTGTGCTCTATAGTGATTATTATGGTCATGAGGGTTACGTAACGGCTCTGGTAAACGCTTCCCTGGCCGGTGTGTTGTGGTGTCCCGAAATCCGAAATGCTAAATCAGCAGAAGAATGGATAAGGCGATTTCAAACTGTTTGTTTTTCTCCAATGATGGCGCTCAATGCCTGGTCTTCGGGAAAGAAACCATGGAGTTATCCCGAAGTGACCGACATGGTCAGGGACGTGATTGAGTTAAGACAAAAGCTACAACCTTACCTTTACACAGCTTTTCATGAATACAATGAAAAAGGGATTCCTCCATTCCGGGCAATGGTTTTAGAAAACGGATTTGAGTCGAGTAGTGAATGGGTAGGAGGCAAATGGCAAGATGCTGAGAATCCTTATGGCGAGATGGAACGAGTGGAAGTCACCGACCAATATATGATGGGTCCGGACTTGCTGGTTGCCCCAGTATTTACTGGTCAAAAAAATCGGGAAATAGTGCTTCCCAGGGGTAAATGGTTTAATTTTTACACCGGAGAATATATGGGAGATAATGAGACTATTACGATAACCACCAAATTGGAGCAAATCCCCTTATTAGTAAAAGACGGAGCCATTATCCCTATGCTTTCGCAATTGAAAGGGATCTCTCCGAATGATACGCCACCGTTGGAAGTCAGACACTACGGAACCAGGGAGAATGCTTATATTTTGTACAATGATGATGGTGTGAGTTTTGATTTTGAACAGGGTGATTACACGTTGATTGAATTAAAAGTATTGAAAAAAAATAATGGATCATTTCAAGGCCAGGAGAATTTGTTGACCGACAACAACCAATACAATTACGATAAAATATCTTGGCGTTGGATGACGAATAAACCTTAGAATGGCATTGAAAATGCAGCTATCTCAGCCTGTTGAGACTTGTAAGGATGTGGAAAGAAGAGCGCCGGGAAATAAATAAAGGTCAGATGCTTTTAGTAAGTTCAGGGAGCAGGAGATCTCAATTTTTCATTTTTACCACAAATCGGGCAAGAACATTAAATATTTCTTTCTTCACATCCGTTTGAATATATCATTCTACGAAATGCTCTTTCATTTTTGTTCTTAAGCTTTTCTTCTTTCTGACAAAAAAGTAATGTAAGTTTATAAGATAATTTCAAGGTGGAATATTAGACAATAATTTATTTATGAAAATCGAATTCATTCATTCATGGATTGGGTTGAGTGGCCTTGTGATGGTCATGTTATTGATAGGTCTTACAACTGGATGCCATCGGCTTATATTACCAAGTCAAACTAGCCCCGTACCTTTTTCTTTTGGAGTCATAGCTGATTGTCAATATTGCCAGGTCGAAGGTACTGGTGTCAGAAAATATGCAAAGTCTGATGGTAAATTGAGGCAATGTGTCACGCATTTTAATAAATTGGATTTGGCTTATACGATACACCTGGGTGATTTCATAGATCGCGATTGGGAGAGCTTCAATGTCGTTAATCCCATTTATATGCATCTAAGTAAGCCTCATCTTCACGTGTTGGGGAATCACGATTTTTCGGTGGCTGACGATAAGAAAAGGAAGGTGCCCAAGAAGATGGGTATGCCATCAGACTACTATCATTTTAAAGTAGATGATTGGCGCTTTGTGGTGCTGAATGGGAACGATATCAGCTTTCATGCCTATCCAAAAGATAGTAAAAAGCATACTTTCGCCGCCAAATACTATGAGCAAAACAAGATCGATTCTCCTGATTGGAATGGTGCTATTGGAGAGGCCCAGACTAGATGGCTTAGAAATGTGCTTAAAAGCGCTTCTCGGAAGAGCGAAAATGTAGTACTTTTTTGTCATTTTCCTATATATCCGGAAAATGTACACAACCTTTGGAATGCCAAAGAAATCATTGAAGTTATCGAAAACTTCACTTGTGTCAAGGCTTATATTAATGGACACAATCATGCGGGAAATTATGCACTGAAAAATGGAATCCATTATCTCACGTTGAAAGGTATGGTCGATACAGAAGAAAACTCGTATGGAGTAATCGAAGTATTTGGGGATAGCCTTAATATCATTGGATATGGTCGGGAAGAAAGCAGAAATTTACCCATTGGCAATTAAGGCCCATATATTTAGAGAAAGTTTCTCAAAAACTAGGTATCATGATTAAACCAATTTTTGTTCTTCTTATCATTGGTTTTATGTCGAGTTGCGCTAACGTGCAAAAGTTGGATTCCAGAGACCAATCATTATATCTTGCGAAGCCTACAGATATTCAATACAAATGGCATGAACAAGAACGAATTATGTTTGTTTGTCTCGATCCATGTACCTGGCAAGGACGGGAATATGACAATCATTCCACACCCTTGGAAAGAATCAACCCTGCCGAACTTAACACTGATCAGTGGTGTGAAGCTGCTCAATTATGGGGAGCTAAAGAAATTCTTTTTGTGGCCAAGCATACCGGCGGATTTTGCTGGTGGCAAACGGAAACCACTGATTACGGAATCAGAAATACACCCTATAAGGACGGCAAAGGTGATGTCCTGAAGGAACTCGCTGAATCCTGCAAAAAATATGGGCTTAATCTGGGGATTTATGTGTACCCGGGGGATGAAACCTGGGGTGCCGGGATAGGCAGCGGAGGTCAGACCAGTGACCCTCAAAAACAAGCGGCCTATAATAAAGTATTCCGACAACAATTGAAAGAGACCTTGTCCAATTATGGTGACGCACTAGAGGTATGGTTTGATGGTAGTTGTAAAATCGATGTATCGGATATCCTTGGGCAGCACGCTAAGAACTCGGTAATATTTCAGGGGCCTCAGGCTACTCTTCGCTGGCCTGGAACAGAGTCTGGTAGATTGTTCTACCCGGTTTGGAACTCTATCAAAAGCGAAGACATGCGTACCGGGGTGGCTACCCAGGTACATGGCGACCCTGACGGAGATACTTGGGCTCCCCTGGAAACAAACACAACCCTCTATGACCATTTTTGGTTTTGGTCGCCGGAAAAAGAAAAAAAACGTAAGTCACTTGATCATTTGATGGACTGTTATTACCAATCAGTGGGATATGGTAGTGTGTTCCTGTTAAATTCCACCCCTGATACTTCGGGGCTTATTCCTCCAGCAGATTTAGAACTATACAAATCCTTTGGAAAAGAAATCAATCGCAGGTTCAAAACACCCTTGGTTGAAGTACTAGATAAAAAGGGAAGTGTAACCGTTCTCCCGCTACTCAAAGAACATAAGGTGAATCATGTGATTACCATGGAAGACTATCGTCGGGGTCACCGCATCCGTTCGTACGCAATCGACGGCTTAGTGAATGGCCACTGGAAAGAGTTATGTAGAGGTCAATCCGTTGGACGCAAAAAGATCGATTATTTTCCGGAAACGGAATTGTCTGAAATTCGAATAAGGGTACTCCAATCAAAAGGAGAACCTTTAATCCGAAGTCTTGCCGCTTATTATGTGATTGACTTCAAGCCGCCTGAAAAAAAGCCAGTTAGCACATGGTCCGCCTGGGTAAATATTGGAAGTTGGGGAAAAGAATCATTTTCGAATGGTGTGCTAAAACTTGAGATCGACCTATCAAAAAAGATCAAACTACCAGGCCAATATACCCTTAAGCTCACGCCCGAGAGCCCAGATATTGAAGTAGCTATATCAAATGCTGAAATCCATTTTGAGGGACGAAGAGCCCTGGATGAATTTATCCAGATTTCTGGAAATCAATTGAATATTAACCGGACTGCCATGGTTACTGAGGAGAGCAGTTCTGTACTATATCTTACGGTAAAAAACACGGCGGATTATGCTGGAAAAATTGAATTTAAACCGGCTTTGATCTATTGATAAATATGGGCCGTAAATATCAAGTTCACCGAGTGAATAAAATTCAGCGTCTATACTAGTAATTTAAACAATAGAAGTAACAACAGTTTCACTAAGATTAGAAGAAAGGTTTGAATAAATCTTCGGGTATTTAGCCCGTAGTTGTTTAATTTTGTTGGTAGAAGCCAACTTAGAAGAATTCAGTTTTAGAGTTTGAGGATTGTTTAAATACAGTGATTTTGAAAAGCGAATTTTTTGGGCAAATCTATGAAATGGGAATTAAGCCTTTATAGTTAAACCATCCATTGAAAAAGTATTTTTTATGATGATCATTAATAGAAGAAAATGAATAAAATAATTATCCCAGCAATGACCTTGCTTCACCAATTGACGTACCCCTGCAAAACTGTAATCATAAAGTTTGATCAGGTCATCATGTCCTTAAGGCCCGTAATAATTGCCACATTCCTCTTCTTCACGCTCCAACTTATCGCCCAGATACCCGATTGGGAAAATCCTAAAATGTTCGATCAGTATAAAGAAGTACCCCATGCTACCATGATTCCTTTCAAAAGCTTAGATGATGCGCTAACAAAAAAACGAATAGCTTCCGTATACTACAAAAGCCTTAACGGTACCTGGAAGTTCCACTGGGTCCGCAAACCTTCCTATCGGCCGGTTGATTTTTACAAACCGACCTTTGATGTTTCGAGTTGGGATGATATTATCGTGCCTTCAAATTGGGAGGTGGAAGGCTATGGGATACCCATTTACGTCAATCATCAGTATGAGTTCGCTGACTACAAAGCGCCAGTCTCTGAAGAAATTAAATTCGTTGACCGTATCTATCCTAGTAATCCTGGGCAAGTTCCTCATGATTATAATCCGATAGGTTCTTATCGAAGAACATTTACTGTCCCAACCAGCTGGGCGGGCCGAAGAGTATTTATCCAGTTTGGCGCCGTAAAATCAGCTATGTACTTATGGATAAATGGAAAGAAGGTTGGTTATAGTCAAGGAAGTAAAACACCAGCCGAGTGGGATATAACCGAGTTATTAAGTGGTGGTGAAAACACACTTGCGGTAGAAGTATACCGTTGGTCTGATGGTTCCTACTTAGAGTGCCAGGATTTTTGGCGCATCAGTGGTATTGAAAGAGATGTATTTTTATACTCCACACCCCAAGTAGGCATACGCGACTTTTTTGTGAAAGCTGATCT
>JAHEJC010000455.1 GCA_024639065.1 Lewinellaceae bacterium
CGAATTATTTCTTTTGATGTACCATTTATGATCTCTCAAGAAGGGACGGATTTGATGATTACTATTGATTATAAAAAATTGATTGAGCCGGAATCCGGAGATCCTTTACCTATTGTCATCTCACCAATCAATCACGATCCAAATAATGTTGAAATCTTTCATTCCATTACTTCGAATTTTGGAAATGCAATGACGCTTACCTTGCAATAGAATAAGTATGGTTTCCATTAACACATCACCGGTTAGCCTTCTTTTATTACTGGGCACACTCTTGCTAATAGGTGCATGTAAAAAAGAACTAATGGATCCACAAGATTCAGCTGATCTATCCCGGATAAATTACGACCCGATCACCTATACGTTAGATCTTCCAAACTCGTTTCCGATGATGGAAATCCCCGAAAATAATCTTATGACCATAGAGGGCGTTGAGCTTGGTCGTAAATTGTTCTACGATCCTATTTTGTCTGCTGACAGTACTATGTCTTGTAGTTCTTGTCATTTACAGAAAGGAAGTTTTACGGATAACCGGGCAACGAGTGAAGGTATTGATGGAATCTCAGGGACCAGAAGTTCCATGAGTCTGCTCAATACGGGTTTCATCTCTACAGGCCTGTTTTGGGACGGTCGAGCGGACAACTTAGAAGAACTGGCCTTGCTTCCGGTTGAAGATCCGATCGAGTTGCACGATCAATGGCCGAATGTAGAAAAGAAGCTAATGCGAAATGAGTATTATCCCAGGTTGTTTAGGGAGGCTTTTGGTATTGAACGTAAAAATGAAATTACCAGCTTTCTTGCAGCTAAAGCCATCGCACAATTTGTGAGAACGTTAAACAGTACCGGTAATTCTAAATGGGATCAAGTTCAGCGGAATGAAGTGTTTTTTACTGATCAGGAGTTGGAAGGTTTTCTCATGTTTTTTGATGAAGACCCATCATTACCTGATGCGGAGTGCGGCCATTGTCACAGTCGTCCACTATTCACCACAAATGAATTTATCAATAATGGAATTGAGCCCGTCACCGGTCTGTCGGAGTTCCCTGATAAAGGGCTCGGGAAGCGCACCCAAAATCTAATTGACAATGGGAAATTCAGGGTACCAACTTTAAGAAATATTGAACTTACGGGTCCATACATGCACGATGGTAGATTTGAAAATCTCAACCAGGTTTTGGAACATTACAATTCCGGTGGTCACGTTCAACCAAACACGGATGTGTTAATTAGACCCTTAAATTTATCCACGGAACAACAAGAAGCTATTATTGCTTTTTTAAAAACACTAACAGATTCGGATTTTGTTACGAAGGAAGAATTTTCAAGTCCTTTTGAATAATTTTTTTGACTAAATATTCGTTAACACCAGCTTTTTTATATATTTGCATTAATTATAATCTTTTCTCTTAATTTTCCCCATCGACTTATCATTAATTCAAAAATAAATCAGCATTTTTTTGCTGAAATCTTCATTATATTTTGGACAATTATTGTATGATTGTCTCCTATCGTTTTTCTTATAGATCTGATTAACAGATAAATAGACATAATCATTATTTATATGTTATGTAATATATTTTGGACAACGGCCAAAAAATGTCATTGGTTTGCCCAAAAAATAGTTGGATAATTGTATTGTGAATGAAAGCTAAATGAATTTGATTCACACAGCTGGTTAAAGAATCAGCTCATCCTTTAAGATTAAGGATATGTTCATGGGATTATAATTATTATTAATAGTGGGTTATACGTTAAGCCAAATGAGTATAACCTGCTATTAATAAAATTTTCCTGATGAACTTTACAACAACGACACAATCAATCAATACATAGTAAAATTCGTAAAATTCGTTTTGTGCCTTTAATTTCGGATATGTTCATGGGATTATAATTTGTTGTGAAAAAGTCGCACCTGGCCGGGTGCGACTTTTTACGTTATGTCAGACATCGAGGCATCATGGAGGTTTCCCAATATTTAAAATCAGATATTTAATTAAATAAAACAAAAAGACGCATTGACCTTTTCAGCCTCGTGATGGTTCACCCTTATTACGCATTCCACAACATGGGTAGATCGGATTGATGGAATTAACAAATAACCAAATAAACAGAAAAATTAAATAGCCACTCTCCTCAACCTAAGCGAATTAGCGATCACAGATACAGAACTAAAACTCATGGCCGCAGCAGCAATCATAGGAGATAATAAAAGTCCAAAGACCGGATACAAAACTCCTGCCGCAATTGGGACACCCAGTATATTATAGAAAAAGGCAAAAAATAGATTTTGTTTTATATTGGTCATTACGGCCTTACTTAATCGGGTGGCTTTTACGATACCCATTAAATCACCCTTGACCAAAGTAATTTCTGCACTTTCAATGGCCACATCCGTTCCGGTACCCATGGCGATTCCGATATTCGATTGGGCCAGGGCTGGGGCATCATTGATTCCGTCACCAGCCATGGCCACCACCTTACCTTGAGCTTGTAGTTCTTGAATCACTGTCAGTTTATCGGTGGGCAAACAACCTGCCTGGAAGCTATCCAGATTTAATTGATCGGCCACCGATTTGGCGGTATATTCATTATCTCCAGTCAACATGATTACTTCAATACCCTGAGTCTGTAAACTTTCTATAGCTTGTTTGCTGTTTTGCTTAATAGCATCAGCTATACATACAAATCCAACGACACCACCATCAATGGCGATAAGCGAAACGGTTTTTCCTAATTTTTGTTCAGCGATCATAGCATCCTCCAAGTGATCTACTTGCTCTGCGTTGACCATATCCATCAGCGATTCATTCCCCACCACCACTTTTTTATACTTTACCTTTCCAATTACACCCTTTCCCCTGATTGCCTCAAAGTCTGATACGTCTAGTAAAGGGATATCTTGGTCTTTGGCAAACTTTACAATAGCCGCTGCTAAGGGGTGTTCACTAGGCTGATTTAATGAGGCGATGTATTGAATGATGTTTCTTTCAGTATAGGGACCAGGTACAACCATTACTTTTTCAACCGACGGTTTGCCTTCGGTGAGCGTTCCGGTTTTATCGGTAATTAAAACGTCCACTGCGTTTAATTTTTCTAATGCTTCAGCATTTTTGATCAATAAGCCATTTTGGGCTCCTTTGCCCACTCCAACCATCACAGCCATCGGAGTAGCTAATCCCAAGGCACATGGACAGGCAATGATCAATACAGCAATTGAGTTAACGAATCCAAAAACCATGGCTGGTTCAGGACCAACAGCGTACCATATAATAAAAGTGACGATAGCAACGAATATTACGATTGGAACAAAATATTTAGAAATCTTATCGGCCAATTTTTGAATGGGTGCTCTGGACCGGCTGGCCTGATTTACCAATTGGATAATTTGAGCGAGTAAAGTTTCAGATCCTACTTTTTCTGCCTTGATCACGAAAGAACGATTTCCATTAATTGTACCTGAACGAGCCTGGTCACCTGGTTCTTTGTCGATGGGGATCGGTTCTCCAGTGATCATAGATTCATCAATCGAGCCATGTCCTTCCATAATGAGACCGTCTACCGGGATCTTATCCCCAGGTTTTACGCGTAATAAGTCGCCTGCTTTGATAGCATGGATAGAAATAACCTGGTCACCATGATCCGTAACTAAGGTAGCTTCGGTAGGCGACAGTTTTAAAAGTTCTTTTATGGCCCCGCTTGTCTGACTATGCGCTTTTGCTTCTAACACTTGTCCAAGCAAAACTAGGGTAAGAATGACTGTAACGGCCTCGAAATAAACGAATACGGTTCCGCTTTCTGTTTTGAACTGGTCTGGAAAAATCCCAGGAAAAAATAAGGCAACCAAGCTAAACAGAAAAGCAACCCCGGAACCGATTCCGATCAATGTAAACATATTTAGATTCCAGGTTTTTATAGAATTCCAGGCACGGACAAAAAATACCCAGCCTGCATAAAATACTACCGGTAGTGATAATACACATTGTATCCAGTTCCAGGTTTGTTGCGAAAATATTTTGGATAATGGATTCCCGGGAATCATATCCGCCATAGCTATGATGAAAATAGGAACCGTAAAGAGGACGCCTATTTTTAGTTTTTCCAGCAGCTTGCGATAGTGCTGGTCTTCTACACTTTCTGCTGGTATCTTTGGTGTAAGGTCCATCCCACATATGGGACAAGCGCCTGGTGAATCTTTACTGATATCCGGGTGCATGGGACAAGTGTAATCCACTGCTTGGGTTAATTTTGGTTGCTCAAGTAAGTCCATACCACACACCGGGCAATCTCCAGCTTGGTTATAAGTCTTTTCTCCTTCACAATGCATAGGGCAATAGAAAATTCCATTTCCAACCAACACTGGCTTAGGCAGTTTTTTTGGCGTGTTTTGATTTGCCTGATCGGGTGCTTCTATGGTATAGTGATGACCTCCTTTCAACAGTGTTTCTTGAAGCTTTTCAAGTGGAATATGAGTCTGCATGGTAATCACCGCTTCGCCTCGACTTAAATCAACGGATACATCAGTTACCTCATCTAGGTCGCTTAGCGCATTTTCTACATTGGTTTTACAACCCATGCAACTCATGCCGGTTACTTTGTATTTATGTTTCATTGATCAATTAATGGAATCTAACTTACTACAACTTTTTTATTATGCAAATATAAACTTCTCTATTAAGAAATGGTGCGAGGTTCGAGGTATGAGGTTCGAGGTTCGAGGTTCGAGGTATGAGGTATGAGGTATGAGGTATGAGGTATGAGGTTCGAGGTTCGAGGTATGAGGTATGAGGTATGAGGTTCGAGGTATGAGGTATGAGGTATGAGGTTCGAGGTATGAAGTTGTAGCTGCCTAAATAGCGTTGACCATTTTATAAAGTTAACATATTATTATTATTACTAATATAAAAAAATGTGGATATGTTGATAACTTTTTATCATCATCCAATTGATTTACTATTTTCATACTTATTCGGACTCATTTTATGAAGTGATCGATGGGGTTTTTCATTATACATTAAACAAGCTTTAGTAGTTGCTTTTTTCAATTCGATAAAGTTGCTTGGATTATATCTAT
>JAHEJC010000456.1 GCA_024639065.1 Lewinellaceae bacterium
GCAAAAATTCCGGTCGAGTTTTTATCAGAAATTGAAAATTAATTCTTACAATCAGCCGGTACTATATCGGAAGCATGGTCCACCAAGACATTACCATTATAAGGATTCGTACCTGGCCCGTACATAGCTTCAAGAATTAATAAATTGAAATCATGTTTCGGCTCAAATAAAAAATCATATTTATTCCATTCAATATTTTTAACGGGTACGGTTGTCCCCAACAATTGCCGTTCTTCATTATAACGGTTTCCTCCCCATATATTAAGCACAACGGGATTTGTAAAGGGAACTTTTTTACTCGGATCCTCTTTGCTAGGACTTGAATACGCTGCAGATCTACACAAGTAAATACTGAAAGTATAACAGGTCCCGTGAACCATTGGTTTTTCTAATTTGGTGGACACGCACTCCAGGTATTATTTCTTCTGGTGACCATGCCCATATACGTTTTTTCATGGTGAGCTGGGCAGTTGACCCCAAAGGCACCACTAGGTTGCACATCAACGGGTGTTTCATTAAGAAAACCACCACAATCATCCCAAAAGAAGGGTGGATTGCAGCATTGTTCGATTCCTTCGAAAGAAGGATTGAGTAGTGAAATGGTATCTTGTCCATGAAGATGCATGAATAGCACACAAATTAATGCAGTGAAAAGTGTCCGCTTGAGCCATATCATATAAGTTAGTATGTATATCTATACTTCTTAACCACTTTACCCCTTAACTTTTTTAGCTACTTAAAAGCATTCAATCCGGTTACATCCATTCCAGTAATTAATAAATGTACATCGTGCGTACCTTCATAGGTAAGTACCGTCTCCAAATTCATCATATGACGCATGATGGGATATTCATTGGTAATCCCCATGCCACCATGAATCTGCCTGGCTTCGCGGGCTACTTCCAAAGCCATGAGCACATTATTGCGTTTGGCCATGGAGATCTGGGCCGGAGAAGCATTTCCATTATTGGCTAAAGTGCCTAATCGCCAGGCTAATAACTGGGCTTTGGTAATCTCGGTAATCATCTCAGCCAGTTTTTTTTGAGTTAGCTGGAATTGACCAATCGGTCGATCAAATTGAATACGCTCTTTGGAATACCTCAATGCTGAATCATAACAATCCAGGGCTGCTCCAATCACACCCCAGGCTATACCATAGCGTGCTTTAGATAGACAGGAAAGTGGTCCTTTCAGTCCACGGATTTCTGGAAATAGGTTTTCGCCAGGCACCCGTACATTTTCAAAAACTAATTCTCCGGTGATAGAGGCTCGAAGAGACCATTTTCCATGGATCTCCGGAGCGGAAAATCCTGGCATATCTTTTTCTACGATCATGCCACGAATAACGCCTTCTTCATCCTTTGCCCACACCACGGCGATGTCAGCAATAGGTGAGTTGGTGATCCACATCTTCGATCCATTCAAGATATAATCTGAGCCGTCCTTACGGATATTGGATAACATCCCACTAGGATTGGATCCATGATCAGGTTCGGTCAATCCAAAACAACCAATTAGTTCTCCGGTACCCAATCGAGGTAAATATTTTTGACGTTGCATTTCACTTCCAAATCGATAAATCGGATACATGACCAGCGATCCTTGTACCGAAGCCATAGACCGAATCCCGGAATCTCCTCGCTCCAACTCCTGCATAATCAAGCCGTAGGCAATTTCGTCCATCCCTCCGCCACCATATTCAACCGGCAGGCTAGGTCCAAAAGCGCCTAATTCGCCTAACTCCTTAAACAGATGGGTAGGACATTCTGCCTTTTCAGCATAGGATTCTATGATTGGTGAAACTTCGGATTTAACCCATGATCGAATCGCTTCTCTTGCTAAGAGATGCTCTTCTTGAAGTAGATCATCCACTTGATAATAATCGTGCGATTGGAATTGGTCTGTTTTGACTTTCTTGGTTTGGTTATCGGCTGTTAAAGAACTCATAATGATTATTTATGCTTTGTTTGACTAACTCTTCAAAATCCCCTAATTAGAAACAAAAAAATGATTAAGAAGTTAAGCGTTTAAAAATAATATTCGCCTGAAATTTTATCCAATAATACCCAGGTTTTTGGCATTAAATAGTATTTCAGATATTCTTAAAAAATAAATCTTCACAAAGGTAAATGAAATATCAGGATATCTATTGGATATGAATAATATGGGTGTAATTTTGATATTATTCACCATTTTAATAGAATGAATCCACAATAATTATGAAACAGATAGCGATAGAAGGTATGAAGTTTTTTGCCTATCATGGTTTTTATAAAGAAGAGCGTCAAAAAGGCAATCATTTTGTAATTGACATCATAGTAGATGTAGATTTTACTAAAGCAGCCAAAAAGGATAGCATTATAGGAACTATAGACTATTTAAAAATTTACAAGATTTGTGAGAAGGAAATGCAGAAAAAGCGAAAATTATTGGAAACTGTTGCGTTTAATGTAGGAGAGCAGGTGAAAAATAAATTTAAGCATGCTAAAAAGGTTTTAGTAAAAATCTCCAAAATAAATCCACCTTTAGATGCTGAAACGGATCGATTTTCAGTTATCTATAAGACTAAAAATTAATAAAACCTATTCTCAATAATTTGACTTTTTAAATTTTGTTACGTCATATTATTGTATAATTAATAATAATCATGATTAAAAAACTTTTCTTTCTCTCCAGTCTGGCCTTTTTAATAAGCAGTTGCGCAGAGTTACAATCTTTAGTGGATTCAACTCCTGACGTGCCACTCACCAAAGAAGAAGTGGCTCGAGGATTAAAAGAAGCCTTATCCATCGGAATAAGCAATGGATCTGAAGCCCTTTCAAAATTGGATGGCTATTACAAAAGTCCATATAAAATTCTATTGCCTGAACAGGCAAGAAAAATAACCGACAAGCTCAAAGTAGTACCTGGATTTAAAGATATAGAAGAAGTTATTGTACAAAAACTGAATCGAGCAGCCGAAGATGCAGCTACGAAGGCTAAACCTATTTTTGTAGAAGCTATTACCGGCATGACAATAGGCGACGCATGGGGAATTCTGAGAGGTGCGGACAATTCGGCTACTACCTATCTTCATGGTTCGACCAATGATAAGCTGACGGAAGCATTTCAACCAGTCATTTTAGAATCTTTGAATAAATTCAATGCGGTTGAATATTGGGAAAAAGCAGTGAACGCTTATAATAAGCTCCCTTTTGTTGACCAAATGAATCCAAGTCTCGATGCTTATGTAACCGAGAAATCTTTGGAAGGCTTGTTCAGTATGGTAGAAAAAGAGGAGCTGGCAATTCGTACAGACATCTCTCGTCGAACTACAGATTTGCTCAAGCGGGTATTTTCCAAACAGGACGTTTAAGGAAACAAATCAATGGTCTAATTGTCAAACGGTCCAACAGTCAAACGTTAATTTTACAGTTCCACCATTCTTTCTCATAGGTCGCCCCATACTTATTGTAAAAATTAATGGCTGGTTCGTTCCAATCCAGGACTTGCCATTTCATCAATTTACATCCGAGTGCTTGAGCCTGCTCAATTAATGAATCAAATAAAAATTTCCCAATACCGATTCCACGATATTCATCTTTGACCACAAAGTCCTCCAGAAACATCATGCGGCCTTTCCAGGTAGAGAATGTCAAAAAATATAAGGCAATTCCAATTACCTCTCCGTCCTTATCGGCAACCAGGACATCGTATATTTCTGTTTCAAAGTCATTGATATAATCTTGTAAAGTCGTTTTTACTTCTTCCGGTGCTTTTTCATACAGAGCTAAAGCCTTAACCATTTCAAAAACTGACGGAAGGTCTTGAGTAGTTGCCTTTCGAATTTTTATTTCCATTCCTTGGTTTTAGAGGCGCTGCAAACATCAAAGTCCGCAAATAACTTCAAATTTTGTAATTTCTGTAACTTGTTGATTAAATAAACAGTTATGTAAAATAACTGATAAAATAATTTTCGTGGTTCCTTTAGAAGATATAATTAAATTTTTGACCAACAATCTTAATGATTTGGTCGGCATCTATTTATTTGGATCCCATGCAGATGCATCAGCGACTGAGACTAGTGATGTGGATTTAGCTATCTTATGTAAATACCCAAAAAGTCCGACGCCTATAGAATTATACAAATTAAAGTTAGATCTAGGCCATTTGATCAATAAAGATGTG
This sequence comes from Lewinellaceae bacterium, assembly GCA_024639065.1. Taxonomy (GTDB): domain Bacteria; phylum Bacteroidota; class Bacteroidia; order Chitinophagales; family Saprospiraceae; genus JAHEJC01. The sequence continues at coordinate 4,168 of JAHEJC010000456.1, forward strand.
GATCTCATAGATTTACAAAAAGCCAATACTGATTTTCGCTTTCAAATAATTACCACTTCCAAAAGGATCTACTGTTCCAATATTTATGATTGTGATTTTTTTGAAATGATTTCTATATCCATGTATCAGAAATTGGAATTAGAAAGGGCTGAAATTATTCAACAGTTTAAAGAAACCGGCAAGATATATGGCTGATCTGGTAGTTATAAATAAATGTGAAAGTATAGCAAGGTGTCTCAAACGTATACGGGATGATTTTACTGGCATTGAATCACTCAAAGGAGATTTTATGCGACAGGATGCCATCATATTAAATATACAAAGAGCTTGTGAGCAGTCGATTGATTTAGCTAATCATCTTATTAAGGTATTAAAATTGGGAATTCCTAAAAATTCTAAAGATGCATTTGAATTATTAGGCAATCAGGAAATTATATCCACCAAACTTTCATCAAGTTTATCCAAAATGGTCGCCTTTCGTAATATCGCTGTGCATGAATACACCCAACTCAATTTAGATATTGTTATCAGCATTGTTGAAAAAGATTTGAAAGATTTTGAAGAATTCACTCAAATCGCCGCTAAATATGCTTAGTTGAAGCCGGAGACCCATTCACAACATGGTTTCTTTGATATCCACATATAACAAAAAAACATTATATATAACAGATATTGAAATAAAGCTGTAAATTCACATCCAGGACAGATTATCGTTATGCCTAACAAAACCATCATATTCCCTAAGGTCAAAGAGTTTCTACAAGATGTCTATGTGGTTATCCCGGCTTTAAATGAAGCCAAACGTATTGGGACCCTGGTAGAAGAGCTCAATAAAAAAGGTTTTAGCAAAATTGTGGTAGTCAACGATGGAAGTGATGATGAGACCCAGCATCTTTTT
>JAHEJC010000457.1 GCA_024639065.1 Lewinellaceae bacterium
AATTATGGCTTATTAATGACATGCTCGAAACACACCAAGAATTATATATTGCCATTATTCATATATAAAAAATCTTATTTCAATATTTCAGGAACACGCTAATGAAATAAATAGATTTGACCAAATCATGTAATTATATATCGAAAATATTTTCAGGTTAAAATAGCAATGCCAATTGGGGTCCCTTTTACTTACTTTCACAACGATCATTGGGTGGCTTTTAGTTTATTTAAAAATCTTACCCTTTGAAGATGAAAAAATCATGGATGTGACAATATTAAGCCAATTTAAATAATGCTATATAATAAATGACTCGTGTGTGGTCATTTTTTTCTCCATCTGATTTCAGATGACTAACGGGACGTGATCAGGTAATGGCAGCAAGTGGTCAGATGGGACAAACGGTATTCATTGGGTTGGCCAGGCCATCGGAGTAGGAATTTCAGGAATACGTATCATTAAGATACCCATTCCTTTTAAAAATACATGCAGAAAAAGAATATCAAGGAGATATTAACTTACTCTCATAAGTAAACTCTATGAAATTTAATTTTACCGATTGTATTTATTTCTAAAGCCGGAGCTGGTATTTTAAATAAATTAAGCACTTGAAAAAGGGTCTTCATAAAATGACTTTTAGTGGGTATACGCGTAAAGTCTATGTCTGGAGATAAAAAAAATTGTCCGTATCTAGGATACTTGTTTGGATCTAAAAGAAATTCTTTTCCGGTAGTTGTTTCGGTAAAATGATAATCAAAACCTGCGTATAAGTTTTCTGCACTGTAACCAACGGCCAAGTTTAGCCACTTAGGCCATTTTGATTTCTGCATAAATGAGGCAACATTAAATGATGCCCAAACGGTTTGCGCGTTATAGTCTTTTAAATAAGATTCCGCAAATGACTTTCCGTAAAGGTCCCTGGCTCTTTCGGACAAGCTGTACGATAAGGTACCATCTAAGGCCACTAGCGATTCATCTGAATAATTTTTTGGGAATGAGGATATTTTAAACACAATCCGTTGCTCATTCCATAATTTTTGTTGAAGAAAAAAAGAAGTACTTCCCAAAATATTAAATGCCATATCCGGCATAGAGAAGCCCCATTTAGTCGAATAGCCATCTAAGATTTCAATGCTTCCCTGGAGAAAAAAACTGATCCCGGAAGCTAGCCATAAAGCAGTATTTTCTTTCAGGCCCGTCCACCTCCCTCCTTGATAAGCAAACCGGGCATATGAATAAGAAGTAAACCAATGACCAAATTTGTCCATATTTTTCCATTCATTCCAATCATTAAATAGATGAAATCTTGATCGTTCTTGCTGAGCATACCAGGCTTGATTGAGTCCAACCATTAAGCCAGTATACAAAACAGCTCCTGCTCCTGCTGCTGTATAGAATCGTACCTTGTGGAACGTATCAGCTGGTTCAAAAAATCGTAGTTTTTGTTGACCCAAGATGTTGCTTGAACAAATGCAAACACTGCAAAGAATGATGAATAAACGATATGATGTTTTCCGATTAATGGATTTCTATTTTTTATAGTTGCCAGCGTAAAATATATAAATTAGAATATAAAGGTAGTTGGTTCTATGAAATGACTATATCATACCGAATGGTTTTTAAACTTGTACCTAATTTATAAATAAAAAAGAGGGGCGTTAAGCCCCTCCATATTTCATTCAGTAACTCTTGATACACTTTACAATATCGTGATTGGTAATTCGGCACGGGTTTGATCCCAAGCAACTACCAGTTTGGCATCATTACCTTCCCCTTCAAATATTACCGTCAATGCCTCTAGCTTTTCATCCATCGTGGTAATAGGTACTTTTACCGATAATACGTCTTTTGATTCATCCCGGTTGGCATTACCCCAAGCTGGAAGATCCGAGCTAAAGATAAAAGTCCACTCATTTTGATCAACTTGCGCATACAGCGCATAACGACCAGCTGCCAGGTCTTTCCCTCCAACTTTCACATTTTGATAAATTGAAATCTCCGTAGATTCGTTCGCACCTATTCGCCATACTTTACCATAAGGAACCAATTCTCCAAATATTTTACGCCCTTTCATTTGCGGTCGAGCATAAACTACTTTTATCTGCGGTGTTACGTTTCGACCCTCACCTTCGGCATAATTTCTAAAAGCCGAACTTGGGGGATACGTGGCCTGATCTAAAGGACTTACATCTAACTGACTAAAAACAGCTGGGTTCAGTTGGATGGGAATGGCCACTTTGGTGTGATCCCATGCCATGACCAGATGCACCAGATGTTCATCAATTTCTCTAAAAGTAATTGAAAGGGATTCAACAGTCTCATCAATAGTTTCTGTTGGAACGGTTATGCTGGCAACATCTTTTGATTTATCTCGATTTGCATTGCCCCAGATAGAACGCTCGGAGCTAAAATGTATAGTCCAATTATTTTTAGTGACATAGGCAAACATAGTGTAGAATCCTCCTGGTAATACAGCGTCCCCAATTCCTACTGGTTGAAAGAATCCGATTTCTGTGGCTTCATTTGCTCCCAATCTCCATTCTTTATCATAAGGAATAAGCTCGCCAAATATATTTCTGCCTTTTTTTTGAGGTCTGGAATATAGGACCCTAATTTTACTGGTCAAATCACGTTCATCACCCTGCAAGTAATTTCTAAATGCTGAATTCGATGGGTAAGTAGCATAATCAGAAGGACTGGCATCCAGATCCGGATATTTTTTATTTTGCGACCAAGCGGGAGTGGCCAGAATAAGCAGTACCAAAATTGCGTATAAGTTCTTCATGTTAAAATTGGTTTTTTAATTTGAATAAATTTACCAATTAGGATTTTTCAAATGTGGTTTATATTTAAGCATGGCAAGGTAAATAATTGAAAACAATTCGGTTGATTATTCTATTATTTAATAAATATTTAAGAGAATAATTTATTCGAAAACCAGTCTAAACCAATCACTACATTATATTATACTGTAACACAAGGCTAAATTAAACTAGATCAAATCAAAATATGAATAAAACATTAAAAGAAGGAAAAGATTTCAATTATAACGAGAAAGGATTAATGGTGTTTACTGCTTCATATCTGATGGATAGAGGTTATTGTTGTAATAACAAATGTACCCATTGTCCATATTCCAATACCGAAAATACAGATCCTAACCATTCGCACTTACCAGATAACCATAAGTAATTAGTACATTTAGATTATTGCCTATTAAAATCGAGTAATAATGTTTTCCAATTCATCAAATATCTGGTAATCATGAAATGGCTGTTTTTGCCTGCAATCCTAGTTTTTGTAAATTTTACTTATAGTCAATCAGAACTGACTAATCCTTCATTTGAAGAAATTCTTTCGTTGAGGTCAGTAAACAGTCCGGTAATCTCTCCCGATGGTCAAATGGTGTTGTTTCAAAAGCGATCGACGGATTGGGAGAATAATCGGTATGATACCGAAATATGGATGGCAGTTAATGGCCAGGCTCCATTTCAGATCACTTTTACCCAGGATGGAAATAGTAGCCAGCCAGGATGGTCTCCGGATGGTAAATGGATTACTTTCATTGCCAAGCGTGGTGAGCAGTCACAGCTGTTTGCGATGAGATCTGTAGGTGGTGAAGCTTTTGCCATCACCCATGAAGAGAGATCTGTAAATAGTTATGATTGGTCTCCTCAAAGTGATCGGATTGCCTTTACCATGGACGAAATGGAAAGCGATAAGGACAAATCCAAAAAAGAAAAGTATGGTGCATTTGAGGTGGATGATGAGCAATATAAAAGACGACAACTACATGTAATTGAGTTCAATCCTGATGCATTGAATCCTAATCATTTTCCATGTGATAAAAAAGATACAACCATTCAATGTGTTGAGTGGCCTAAATCTACCGGATTAACCGATACCTTGGACTTTCATATCAATAATTTTGAGTGGTCACCAGATGGAACCATGATCGCTTTTACCCACCGGCCGAAACCATTAATCAATACTTTTCACCAAACCGATATTTCCTATATTCATCTTGATAGTGGAAACTTTAGTAGAATCGTTTCCAATCCCAGTAGTGATAATTTTTACGACTGGTCGCCGAATAGCAAGTCGATCATATTTGGAACTCAATTGTCTGATACAACCTCAAACTATTATTTAAATACCAAACTATTTAAAATAAATATCGACGGGACCAATGCAATGCAGCTCGCCAAAGGATTTGATGAGAATTTAAATAATGTGCGGTGGACCAAACGAGGAATATTGGCTACTGCGCTACAAAGAACTAAAAGACCTCTTTTTTTTATAAATCCGGAACTGGGAGCCTATAAAATTATTAACCAAGGAGTGCTTGATCGAATTTATAGTTTCAGTATTACGGATGATGGTAAATTTCTGGCATGCTCCGCAAATTCAGATACATCCATAAGTGAAATCTATAAATTGGATTTGGATAAGGGGGATATATCCAAAATCTCTGATATAAATGATCAAATTCAGAACTGGAACACCATGGATAGCGAAGTGATCCAATGGAATAGCAAAGATAATGAAACGATTGAAGGGGTTTTGCACAAACCTAAGGATTACAACAATCGTAAGCGATATCCATTGATGGTTATTATCCATGGAGGGCCTACAGGAATTGATGTTCCTGCACCCGTTCTCTCTAGTGTTTATCCTGCGAATCAGTGGGTCAATGAAGGGTATATCATACTTAGGGTCAATTATCGCGGCTCGGCTGGGTACGGCGAAACCTTTCGATCGCTTAACGTTCGAAACCTTGGCGTAGGAGATGCCTGGGATGTTATTTCCGGTGTTGAATATTTGCACCGTTTGGGTATAGCCGATACTACCAGAATGGGATGTATGGGCTGGAGTCAGGGAGGCTATATTTCTGCTTTCTTAACCACCAATACTTCTATGTTTGATGCGATTTCAGTAGGTGCAGGAATTTCCAATTGGATGACATACTACGTCAATACGGACATTCATCCTTTTACCCGTCAATACTTGAAAGGCACTCCATGGAGTGATCCTGAAATCTATGCAAAAACCAGTCC
>JAHEJC010000458.1 GCA_024639065.1 Lewinellaceae bacterium
ATGAAGCGCGAAATGATACCCTGGAAAATGTCACCACCATTACCAATTTTGAAATCGATTCCCTGGCTTACGAGCGAGATTCCATCTATTGGCAAACCGTGCGTCCGATTCCATTGAGTACGTACGAGGTCAAGGGATATAAATCAATGGATAGCCTATCGATAGCAACGGCTGAAGAAGAGCAAACATCAGCCAATGACACATTGGTAGTAAGTATAGGGAGCAATACTTCGGTCAATCGTAGAGCTGCCTCAAAGTTCAAAGCCACCGATATTATTTATGGCGGTACTTACAAAGCAGGCAAGCAATGGAGGTTTGGATGGAATTCTATTTTGTTGAATACACACTTCAATACCGTAGAGGGTTATCATGCCGCCTTCAATCCTTTCTTGTATAATCTAAGCCCTGGCTTGAAGTGGCGATTGGATCCTTATATACATTACAGTTTTGGAAGAAACGTGTTGAATTGGAAATTAATCAATCGATTCACTTTGGGTGCATCACAGCGACCATTTTCTATGGAATTGGATTTTGGCCGATACACTGCACAGTTGGATGATGTATATGGAATCGATCCGGCGATCAACACTTTTTGGACCCTGTTCTTTGAGAAGAATTTTATGAAAGTTCATCAAAAAGAATATGGGAAAATCACGATTAGCAAAAAATTAAATGATTTATATGCCTTTAACATATCGGGGGAATACGCTCGTCGGACCATGCTTTATAACACCAGTTATCAACTTGTTTTTGATTCAAAAAAAAGAGCTTACACAACCAATCAACCCATCAATAGTGAATTGGGCCTTACGGATTTCACACCCTATGCCTCCGCTATTTTAGGTTTCCAATTTACAGCTGAGCCATGGCTTAAATATCGGCTTCGCAATGGTAAAAAACGTATTATAGACAATTCTTCACCACTGCTTACTTTCAACTATAGAACCGGGATTCAGGGGGTAGATGGCAGTAAACCTTCTTTTCACCACATTGATGTTGGGTACAAGCACGTATTCGATTGGGGCGTGCGTGGACAGGTAAGTCTTCAAATAAATGGAGGTACTTTTTTCAATGCAGCTGGATTGGGGATCGCCGAATTCAAACATTTTCCATCTAACCAAACTTTTCTAACCAATCTGGATCCGGTGAAGTCTTTTAGGTTACTGGATTATTATCTATACAGCACACAAGAATCGTATTTGGAAACCCACGCGCACTATCAATTCAGGAAATTTCTTTTCACCCAAATGCCTTTGGTGCGCCTGGCAGGCATTCGCGAAAATATTTTCATTAATTCGTTAGAAACCCCTTCATCAAACCATTACCTGGAGCTGGGTTACGGCATTAATTACATTTTTAGAGTTTTTCGAATTGAATTGGTTACCGCTTTCGAATCTTGGAAATATAAGGATTTTGGAGTACGGATTGGTATTGCTTCTAATTTGGAGACACTTTTTAATTAATTGGCATAGTTTTCAATCAATTTAGGACTACCAGAAAATATTTTATGAAATGTTGCATAAGACTATAGGTAAGTATATATTTGCACTCCTCAAGAAAATCGTTCAAGCATTTTCTTTGAAATAAGGGCGATTAGCTCAGTTGGTTCAGAGCACCTGGTTTACACCCAGGGGGTCGGGAGTTCGAGTCTCTCATCGCCCACAAAAAGATTCTAGGAGTTCAGCACAAAACAGTGTTGGCTCCTTTTTTCTTTTTCCATACCCACTTTTATTTACTATTCACTAAGATCTTGAACTACTACCTATACATCCTTTACCCAAAAAAGATTGATCGTTATTATATCGGTTCTACTCAAAAGGTTCAATTAAGGCTCATCAAATATCTACAAAATCATAAAGGTTTTACTGCCAAAGCTAAAGATTGGCCAATCGTTTACTCTGAAAAATACGCATCCAAACCATAAGCAACTAAAAGAGAAAGCAATTAAAAAAATGGAAATCCAGAATAAAAATTATTCCGCTGATTAATGACCCAAGATTATTGACATTTGACTCAATTGATAAAAAAACGGTAGCACCTAACAATTGGTGATAAATGACCCTGTTTGATGCGGGAGCCAGGCCATCCGAAATAGGTATTTCGGTTCACTAAATGCATTCATTTTGCTACGCATCTATTAGAAAGGGCATGGATTTGAGGTATATTCAGGTGCTTTTAGGACATAGCAACAGTGAAACCACGGAAATCTACCCGCATATTAACCGGATAGCCTGTGAAAAGTTATGCAGTCCATTGGATTTTTTGGATATTGAAAAGTAAACCAAGACCATAAATTATCAATGTATATCCGAACCTTTTGTTCGGATATCAAGATGTTGTATACAAGTAAAATAATTGACCTATATTGGAAAATCTAGATTCTTTTGAAATTTTGATCATTGCTAAAAAAAACATCATTGAATGAAAATTGTATTTATACTATTTCTTATAGTTTTAATAGGTTTTGTAGTTATACAATTATATGCTTTGAATGAACAACGAAATATTGAAACTTACCCAAATTTAGTCAATAAAAAATTTAATGATTTCGAAGTTCGAACATACGAAGCAAGTTTATTTACTTCTGTGAAACTTTCAAGTAGTGATTACAAGGAGTCTTCCCGAAAAGGATTTTCAACTCTTGCGGGTTATATTTTTGGAGGGAATGATAAAGAAGAAAAAATTTCAATGACATCTCCTGTCGCTATGTCATTAGGTGATTCTGCGACTATGATGTTTTTGGTACCTAAAAAAAATACGAGCAACTTACCTGTACCCAATGATTCAAGTATAGAATTTAAGCAAGAACCTGCCAAGACCGTTGCTGCTATTTCTTTTAGGGGATGGGCCGATGATCAAAAAATCGAAGCACACAAAAACAAATTAATCGCAGCATTAGATAGAGAGAATATATCTTATACGGATAAATTTTACTTCTTGGGCTATAATGCACCTTATGAAATGTTCAATCGTAAGAATGAAGTCATTGTAGAATTGGAGGACGGTGCTCTTGAAAGAATCAAAAGAATAGCGAATTAATACAAATAATCTAACCATGACATTTAAAAACGTTGTACTCATTCTCATTTTAATAATTCCAATTTTCACTATTGCTCAAAGTGAAGTCACATATGAGGATACTTCATCCAAAGGTGTTAACGTTAACGTCAATGTAGAGGCTGGTTTTTTAGGAGTTCTTTCTCATAAAGTTCAGTTTAGTAATGATGGAGATTATTTTGACTATCAAAAGGATGGAGGGCAAGATGTTCTTTTTCCCATCAAGCGATTTTCATTAGAAATAAATAAAGGACGAAATGCAGTCATCCTCCTTTACCAACCTTTACGGTTAGAAACACAAGTATACTTGCAAAATGATTTAAGTGTGGATGGTCAGGTTTTTCCCGCATCTACAGGAGTCAAGTTACTGTATAATTTTCCATTTTATAGGGTGAGTTATCTTAGAAAATTGAGGACAAAAAGTGAAAGCTTTCACCTTGAAATTGGCGCATCGTTACAATTGCGAAACACAACAATTTCATTTGAGTCAAATGACGGTGAATTATTTAGAACTAACAGAAATGTTGGACCAGTCCCAATATTGAAATTTCGAGCCAGAAAATATATGACGAATAAATTTTTCGCAGAATTTGAAGCAGACGGATTTTATGCACCGATAAGTTATATCAACGGAAGTGACAATGAAGTAATTGGTGCTATCCTCGATGCTAGCATACGAACAGGTTATAAGTTTAATGAACTTGGTACTTCTTATTTAAACTTGCGATACCTCGGTGGCGGAGCTGTGGGCACCTCTGACGATACCAATGGAGTAGGAGATGGATATGTGAAAAACTGGTTGCATTTTATCACTGTAACGGCAGGAGTCACGTACAATTTATCTTCGAATCGTTGAATTAGTTCGAACGTGATAATTACCAGCATACAACACTAGATAAGATCGCATATCCTCCTTCGTCGGAGACGACGACTTATCATCATCCGTTAGCCTTCATTAGAACAAAAGAAACCAATGATAAAATTCTTTAGAAAAATTAGACAAAGATTGCTGACTGAAAATAACTTCAGTAAGTATCTGATATATGCGATTGGCGAAATTATTCTAGTGGTAATTGGAATTTTGATTGCCTTGCAAATAAATAATTGGAACGATTACCGTAATGAGAGGAATGAAGAAAAGAACGTATTGATAGCATTACTGCAAGAGTTTAAAAATAGTAAGCTAGCTTTAATAGAAACCAAAGGGAGCAATAACCTACGCTTTAATTCACTTAAGGAGATCCTTAACCATACTGGTAGCCATTGGGATGATTCTTTAACAAGGCAAACGTCGGATAGTTTAATGCGTTCTTTTGTCACAGTCACTACAGCAGATCTTAGTACCAGTACCTTAGATCAAATATTAAATACTGGAAGAATACAGATAATTCAGAATGATAGTTTACAAAATTTATTAGCTAACTGGAAAAAGGAGCTCGAAGATCATAAAGTAGAGACTGAGGACCTTTTACACATATTTAGAAGAGATCAAATTATTCCATTCATTATAAAATATTACACATATGATTTGGGTGGTGCTAGGATGGAATCCTATAACTTAAAACCTTCAGGTTTTGATTTTGATTATAAAGCCATTTATCAAAAATCTGAATTTGAAAATATGTTATATAATCGTATCGCTAGAATGGATTGGGCTAATAGGGAATACAATATTCTCATCGATCACTGTAATACTTTCATTTCAATAATTCAGTCAGAAATTAATAAATAAACCAGTCATTTGAGTAAGAATACTGAAAACTAATAGGAATGTGTTACACAGAACTGAATTCAAATATATTAATAACGAAAGCACAACAAGGCATAAAATGTTCATGCCTCCCATTCGGTCGGCACGACATTTATGCGAAACGTTAGTGTGCCACGAAGTGGTACTAATCCAGTAGGTGAAAATCCTACCAGGGCAATTGACTGTTCACCCTGAAGAAATACGAACAGTAGGTTTCGCGAGAAGTCCGCTGAAGCTTTGTAA
>JAHEJC010000459.1 GCA_024639065.1 Lewinellaceae bacterium
GAAATTGCCGAGGCATTAAATTTTACCAATGATGCAATCGCTCGAAAGAATAAGTATCGATGCTTTAAGAAGTTAAAAGAATTGATGAATACATTCCCGCAACAATAATGACAACTTATGGATAAACCACTTTGGCAAGATTTAGCTAAAAAATATTGGAGTCAACCAGTGGATGCTCAGCCGGATGCTGAACTACAAACAGCTATGGATAACGATCCTGAATTAAAAGAATATATCCTCAATCAACAACCTGTATTTGAAGTTCTTGAGCACGCCATTGAACTAGATCTAAAAGAAAAAATCAAAGATTGGTCTAAGCAAGAAGTAGCAGCAATGCCACCAACTAAAGTTCGAAAGATGTGGCGAACTTATTTTGTCCGTGCAGCAGCGATTGCCATCCTAATTATTGGTTCTATTTATTTCTGGCCCACCAATGCACATGAATTTGCTGTCAAAAATTTTGACCCCTTCGAAAGTGAACAGGAAAGAGGTGGCGAACCTACTATTCCGGATTTTGATTATTTTACCTATTTTGACGATGCCAGAATCTTGCTCATCAATAAAAAGTACCTTGAAGCCTATCAGAAAATGCAGGCAGTAATTCAATATGAGGAAAATGAATCCTCCTTAATTACTCAACAAGCCGAGTGGAACGCACTTTTGATTTTAAGAGCGCAAGATTCTAAAAATCAATTATTCAATGATTTATATATGAAAATTGTTGAAGATGAGTCGCATTTTTATCATGAAGCCGTAAAGCGACTCAAAAGGTATTAAACATTTTCTTCTAATTCTTTGTCTTTCAACACCTTTGTTAATTTACTGTTAAAGGGTTTGGGTCATGAACAAATGGCTTGATGCATCCGTTAATCTACTAATCTAAAATACGATTTATGACCATGAAAAAATTTATTCCTTTTGTTGTGGCTGGAATGTTTGGTGGCTTGATGACCTGGGGAGCTATTCAATGGGTTTCTCCAACCTTGGAGACCACAAATTCAGATATTGCATTCGTCTCTAATGGAGTGATAGATAATGATAAATTTCCATTTGATTTTGCCGAAGCAGCTGAATTAGCAGGTCCCTCAGTGGTTTTAATTCAAGCCCAAGTAAGTGATCAACTTGCCAGTCAACAACAGAAAGAGCGTATGGAAGATAGTCCATTCAGTAAGTTTTTTGATCTTTTTGGAGAGGGTAATATGGAGATGATGCCTTTTTCGTGGAATATGGTTCCTCCTCCCGGTACAGGTTCTGGAGTAATAATTTCCGAAGATGGTTATATCGTGACGAACAATCATGTGGTTGAAAAATATGATGAAATTAATGTCACTTTAGATGGAGGCGAAAGTTTTAAAGCAAAAGTTGTAGGTAAAGACCCAAGTTCGGATTTAGCAGTTGTAAAAATTTCTGCCAAAGGTTTACCTACCTTAAAAATGGCGAACTCGGATCAGGCTAAAGTCGGTGAATGGGTTTTGGCTATTGGCAATCCTTACGAAGAATTAAGATCTACCGTAACGGCCGGGATCATAAGCGCCAAAGGAAGAGATATTAATATCCTGAAGGGGGAACGAAATATTGAAGAGTTCATTCAAACCGATGCAGCGATTAATCCCGGAAATAGTGGTGGAGCTTTGGTAAATGCCGACGGGGAGTTAGTAGGAATCAATACAGCTATTTATTCACGTACAGGTTCTTATGTTGGTTATTCATTTGCAATACCTTCTAACCTGATGGCTGAAATTGTAGCAGATATAATTAAAAATGGTGACATCGAAAGAGTTTCTCTGGGTGTCAATGTCAATGAAATTAATGTTGAAATTGCTGAGCAATTAGATCTTCCAGTGACAGAAGGATTGTTAGTCCGAAAAGTGGTGGAAAGGAGCTCAGCACAATATGCAGGCATTTTGCCGGATGACATTATCGTAGGGGTAGATGGAAATAAAGTAAAAACATTTAATGATCTTAAAAGAAAAATGGATTATTCCAAGGTAGGGGATGTATTATCTATTAAAGTTATGCGTGATGGGGAGCTTAAAACAGTAGAAGTTCGTTTAAAAGATGGATTATAGTCTATAATCAAAAAGGTAAAAATTCGTTTATAAAATAAAGTTGGTTTTTCGTTTTGTTTTGATAAACCCGCTCCTTCCCAGGGAGTGGGTTTTTTAATCCGGTTTGTAGATTAGGACTTTGTGATGATGTTTCCTACCTTCGAGCCCTTATTAAGCCCTATTAGAAGTGAAACCCTTAAAAAGTTTTTTTTCACCAAGTTAAGAACCTATGAATAGCTATGATATCATCATTATTGGAGGAGGACCAATAGGCCTGGTGTGCGCCATAGAGGCAAAAAAAGCAGATCTTAGTTATGTAGTCCTAGAGAAAGGGGTATTAGTGAATTCGATTTACCATTTTCCATCAAATATGACTTTCTTTTCTACTTCTAAGTTATTGGAAATAGGCGATGTACCATTTATAAGTCACCTGGACAAACCAACCAGGAAAGAAGCTTTGGAGTATTATCGACGCGTTGTTGAAAGCTGGCAGTTGAATATTCACGTATATGAGGAAGTCCTGCAAGTAGATAATTTTCAAAATCACTTCGAACTAAAAACCACAAAATCAAATTATTTAGCCAAGAAAATTATCGTAGCCACTGGTTTTTATGATACGCCCAATTGGATGAATATTCCAGGAGAAGATTTGGATAAAGTAACCCATTATTATAAAGACCCACATCCCTATGTGGGGCAAAAAGTTGCCGTGGTGGGTGCTGGAAATTCAGCATGTGATGCGGCTTTAGAAACGTATCATAAAGGAGCTGAAGTAACCTTAATTATTAGAGAAAAAGAGATTAAACCTTCGGTAAAATATTGGATACGGCCTAATATCTTAAACCGCATAAAGGAAGGCTCAATCAAGGCCTATTACCAAACTAAAGTAAAAGCGATTCATCCTGATCATTTATTATTGGATACACCCAATGGGGAGTTAATGTTAAATAATGATTTTGTTTTAGCGATGACCGGATATAGGCCAAATTATCCCTTATTAACCTCCCTGGGCATCACTTTTCAGGATGATGAATATGATACACCAAGCTGTGATGATGACTCTTTTGAGACTAACGTTCCGGGTATATATCTTGCTGGCGTAATTTGTGGAGGATTGAAAACCAACCGGTTGCTAATTGAAAATAGTCGCATCCACGCAACACCAATTATTCAAGATATAAAGAAAAAATTATAATGAGCAATAACGCTTTCAAACTCGTCATTTTTGATTGCGATGGCGTCTTAGTTGATAGCGAACCTATCGCTAATCGCACATTTGCAGAAGAAGTGAGGAAATTAGGTATCCCTTTTTCTGATCAGGAAGCTCAGACTGAATTTCCGGGCACAACTTTAGCAAAATGTATCGAGTATGTGGAAAAGAAATTTCAGATAAAACTGCCTGAGGATATTGGTCCTCGATTCCGGGCTAGAAGTTTTATAAATTTTACCAATGAACTTAAACCTGTAGAAGGAGTAAAAGATATTCTGGACCGGATCAAAATTCCTACTTGTGTTGCGTCTAATGGCCCCAAAAACAAAATGATACATAATCTGGGAATCGTTCAGTTCTTATCTTATTTCGAAGAAAAGTTATATAGTGCTTATGACATACAACGATTCAAACCTGATCCAGGCATATTTTTACATGCGGCGGATCAGTTGGGTGTTTCTCCAAGAGAATGTATTGTAGTCGAAGACAGTATTCATGGATTTGAAGCCGGATTGGCTGCCGGCATGAAAGTCTTTGGTTATGCCCCTCACCACCACATAAATAGATTGCAAGAAGTATCTTACTTCTCCACGATGCTGGACTTGCATAACCAGCTGAAAGTAATGGGCTTATTATCATAATAACCATCAGTCATAATAAATTACTACATCATTTATTCTTATCTCCCGGCCATGTCACGTTATTATCTGAATGTCTCACCTTAATCAGATAATTATTAGAAGCTAAAAGTATGATCCTCTTTTAAAATAACATTGTCAATCAGTCTTATTTCGCCTGCCCACGCTGCAACACAAGCAACTACTTTTTTATGGTCCTCAGGTGAAGTAACATTTTCCAGATTGTATCCATCCACCATATTGAAATATTCAGTGCGAAAACCCATCTCTTTAAGGGTTGAAATGGCCTGATCGCAAATTTCAGCAATTGGTCTCAATGTATAATTTTCTTGTGCTTCAGATAGCAATCTAAAAATGTAAGGTGCCTTAGCTCTCCACTCAGCAGTCAAACGACGATTACGCGAGCTCATAGCCAGCCCATCTGCTTCCCGCACCGTCGGTACCATATGCAGCCTTACCTCACTCTCCATCTGCTGAAGCATATGATAAATTATTGTCCATTGCTGATAATCTTTTTGCCCCATAAACAAATCGTCTGGTCGAACTATTTCTAAGAGGCGATGAACAACTTGGGCAACCCCTTTAAAATGATCTTGTCTGAAGACTCCTTCAAGTACCTGATCCAGTCGACCAAAGTTAAAGTCTGGTGTGTGGATACCTTGCGCCGGATAGATTTCTTCAACGGGAGGGGTAAATAGGGTGTTTAACTGATGATCATATAATAGGTTAATATCTTCTTCAAGCGTTCGAGGATATTTTTCCAGATCTGTTGGGTCATTAAATTGAGTGGGGTTAATGAAAATGCTGCTGACTGAAATATTTGAATGTTTATTGGTATGTTCGATCAAGGACATATGACCTTGATGTAAAGCACCCATGGTAGGAGCAAAACCGATAGACAAATTTTGACTCCGCTGATAATTTAAGTAAGCTTGTAGATCGCTGATTTTTTTAAAAAAATGCATTGGCAGAAAAGTTTGCTAGCAAAGATAATTTTAACTGTATAATTGTTATGATCTTATCTTTTCGACATCAGAATTTTTCATGCCAGTTTCGTACCACCTTATGAGCCAGCTTATTTTGGGGAGTATAATCTCTTTCATCATATCCTTCACCGCCTTCACCATGAGGAAACCATTTCCATAAGAA
>JAHEJC010000460.1 GCA_024639065.1 Lewinellaceae bacterium
CAGGCTGAAATCTCTAACCTAATCCATTTAATTGTAGATCGGTAATGCTTATCTTCAGGCTCCTAGTCCCCACATTTATCGTCGGGGAGGAGGATTAGGAATCAGAGATTCCTTTGAGTTGTGTAACATTAGAAGAAAACGATTTGAAAAAAATCACTTTTTCATCAAAGAAATACAATAGCAAACAATGAGTTTTCAAATAATTCTGTTGACCCCACTTTTATGGTTCACCACTACTGCAAGTGCTCAAACTGTTAAAGACTTCTATTTCGTAGAACCGGAATCCAAAAACTTGCCGGTATTCATAAGAGGAAATTTATCTTCTAATAAAATACTATTATTCGTTCAAGGCGGTTCTGCTGAGAATGGAATCGATTTCGGTAGGTCAGACTACCCCAACTGGAAAAATTCATTGGAGACTAAAGTAGCTATTGCCTATTTTGACCAAAGAGGACTTAACAAGCCAGTAAAAAAAATAGATTCAACCAAGATAAATTCAACTCAAAGTCTTAAAGATATAATTGCAATAGCTCAAAGTCTTAAAGAAAGATACAATGCAGAAATATATCTTTTTGGTCATAGCAATGGAGGCAAGAAAGTATTGGACTGCCTGGCATTATTGACACAGGATTCCAAAATTATTAAGGCTGGAATTGCTTTTAACACTCCAATTACAACAGATTTTTCAACAGAACGTAATACACATTATCGACCTTTATACCTTAAAAACCTTGCGACAGAATTTTTAGAAAAGAAGATAGATACAACCTACTGGAAAGAAGCATTAGATTGGATGACCAAAACTGATTCAATTCATGATCGGGAATCTTCTAAACAATGGAATATATATGTAGACGCGGCTTTTAATCCGACTAAAAGAAATATTACTGTAGGGATGGTATTAAGAGTTATGTTTTCAAGACCGTATAACCCAATTAAATATTTGAACAACAAAGACAATGAATATGTTGACGATATACTTTGGGAAGCGCAAAGGGGATTTAACCGTTGGGAATTACTCTCTAAAATTAATCACCCGATTCTGCTATTAACAGGTCGCTTTGATCCTATCGCCACATTGGAGGAACAAGAAGAAGCACACAGACTCATAACTAACTCAGAATTGATAATTCTATCAGATTGTACCCACGAGTCGTTTATAGATCAGCCCAAGTTGTTCGATGATGCTGTATTGAAGTATATTTACAATTGACCTCATTAAATAGTCGATTTTGAATTAAAATCATCAATCAAAATGTAAGCCTTGAAAAGGTTACACAACAAAAAATAAAGCGCATTTAAAACGCGCTTTATTCAAAACGTTCTATAGCATTTAAGACAAATCAAGACCCACAAGTAAATGTTTAAGAAATTTAAGAAATCAAAAGTAGAGATTGAAAATGTAGTTATCAATTACGTTATTGGAGGAAGAGGTTTTCCAATTCTGTTGCTCCATGGTTATCCTCAGACTCATGTGATGTGGCATAAAATAGCTGATCAATTAGCAAATCAATATACAGTAGTAGCAAGTGACTTAAGAGGCTATGGGGATAGTGATAAGCCACCCACCAATGATACTCATACACCCTATTCTAAAAGAGCAAGTGGAAATGATCAAGTTCAGTTGATGCAATCTCTGGGATTTAACAAATTTCAATTGGTAGGTCATGACAGGGGTGGTCGTGTTGGACATCGGATGGCTTTGGACCACCCAGATGTGATTGAGAAATTAGTGGTAATGGATATTGCACCCACTTATACCATGTATAAGACGACCGATATGGAATTTGCAACGGCCTATTATCATTGGTTTTTCCTTATTCAACCTTATGATATACCGGAAAAAATGATTGGTCAAAATCCTCAGTATTTCTTAGAAAAAAAATTTGGACAATGGGGAAGAGATGGTAGTGCTTTTACCAAAGAGGCATTCAACGAATACCTTAGATGCCTGACACCCGAAACCATACACGCCAGTTGTGAAGATTACAGAGCATCTGCTACCATTGATATTGAGCATGACCAAATCGACATAGACATTGGAAACAAAATAAGATGCCCTGTTCTTTGTCTTTGGGGTAAAAAGGGGTTTGTGGGAAGAAAATATGATGTGATTGGAGAATGGTCTAACTGGGCAGATACCGTTCAGGGATATGGAATAAATTCTGGGCATTATTTACCGGAAGAGGCTCCCGAAGAAACGTTAAATGCTTTGCTGAAATTTTTAAACAAATAGCATAAATGAAATCTTACCAAATAGCTATCATTGAAGGAGACGGAATCGGAAAGGAAGTTGTTCCAGAATCAATAAAAGTGTTGGAAGCTATAGCTGCCCAATGTGGGTTTGCCTTCAAGTTTGACAATTATGACTACAGTTGTGAGCATTATATTAAACATGGCAAAATGATGCCCGATGATGGCTTAGACCGATTAAGGGATAGTGACAGTATATTTTTAGGAGCCGCTGGTTATCCAGGCGTTCCCGACCATATTTCCTTATGGGGATTATTGATTCCAATTAGAAGAACTTTTCAGCAATATGTAAATCTTCGCCCAGTCCGTCTCCTGGAAGGAATTTCATCTCCTTTGAAAAATCCGGGCAAGGTGGACTTTTACATCGTACGAGAAAATAATGAGGGAGAATATTCTAATGCTGGAGGTAAAATCTACGAGGGCACTGAAAATGAAGTGGTCTTCCAAGAAAGTATTTTTACCAAAAAGGGCGTTGATAGAGTAATGAAGTTTGCTTTTGAATTGGCAAATACGAGAAGAAAGAAAATTACCAGTGCCACAAAATCCAATGGGATTGTCCATACTATGCCGTTTTGGGATCAAAGATTTCAAGAAATTGGAAAATCTTATCCACAAGTTGAAAAGGACCAATTTCATATTGATATTCTAGCAGCTCATTTCGTTCAGAACCCTCATTGGTTTGATGTAGTGGTGGCCAGCAATTTATTTGGGGACATTTTATCCGATTTAGGACCTGCGGTGGTTGGCGGAATGGGCATTGCGGCAGGTGCTAATATCAATCCGGAAAGAGTCTATCCAAGTATGTTTGAACCCGTACATGGAAGTGCCCCTGACATTGCAGGACAAAATATTGCTAATCCTATTGCGTGTTTCTGGACGGCTAAAATGATGCTTGACCATTTGGGTGAGATTGAAGCCGCAAACTTGCTGATGGAAGCTATTGAAAATAACATAAAAGAGGGAAATGTGCGAACTAGAGATTTAGGCGGAAAAGCATCTACTCAGGAGGTCACTATAGATATTATCAATAAGATATTGAAAGAGTGATTATTTCAAATAAAACGCCATAGAACAAAGCATAAATCGTCCAGGCCAAGCAAAAGCTGGTCACGTCGTTTATGCCAGCCGTTCTATCCCATAGAAATAGTTCCCAAATACAGAACATTTAGTATCTTCGAACTATGCGAATACTATCAAAACGAACTTTAAGGGAGTTTTGGAAAGAACATATAGATTGTGAAGAGCAATTACTTAGTTGGTATAAAGACATGAAAACTGCTGAATTTCAATCTGCCGAGGAACTTAGTGGAGCTTTTGCCAACTGTAGGTCAATTGGCTCACACCGCTATATATTTAACATCAAGGGAAATAGATATCGTCTTGTTGTTAAAATTAGCTTTGAATTGCAGACGGTTTGGATAAGATTCATTGGAACCCATAGCGAATACGATAAAATTGACTCATTAAAAATTTGATCATGAATTGGACAATATTGAAAACAGAATCGGATTATCAAGCTGCACTTGATAGGTTAGAAAGAATCTTTGATTCTAAACCTGGTGATCCGGCATTTAAGGAAGCAGAACTTCTTGTGATGCTAATCGAAAGATACGAAGATGAAAATGAAGAGATATTTGCTGATCCGGATCCCATTGAAGTAATCAAATTTCGAATGGAACAGAATAATTTGAAAAGTAAGGATTTAGCCGCAATAGTTGGTGGCAAATCAAAAGCATCTGAGGTTCTTAACAAGAAAAGGAGATTGACTTTGAGCATGATAAGAAGAATCAATAAAACTCTTGGGATACCAGCTGAACTTCTTATCCGAGAATACGAACTCGTGTCTTAAAACGGGATAGAACAACGCATATGGGATCAGACTTGCTATCGCTACGTCCGCTCCATATGCTAGGACGTTGTAGCACATTTAAATGAATCGAAATCTAAAAATAGCGACAGGACTAATTTCACTTGGACTTTTAGCGATTTCAATTTACAAGTTGACTGAAGTTCCTGGTGGAATGATATTATCAGGGCTATTTCTTGGCGGAATGGTTATCGCCTTAATTTTGGTAGGCGAACTTATTTTTACTTGGCTGGCAAAGGTGGTTTCAAAGAGACTTCCCTGTTGGACTGTATATCACAATCACAGCTATGGCTTTTGCTGTTTTCTATTACCAACTCTATTCACCGACTTTGAAAATTGTAGTTCCAGAGAATTACTCAGGACAAGTCAGCCTCATAAAATCCAATGTGACAGAAAATATTTTAACAGTTGATTCGAATGGAATCGGATACTTGAATGAATGGACCTTTAACAAATTGTACTCTAAGCCAATAGTAGTGGACGCAAATGGAAAAGACTTAACCAAACAATGTGTTGGATTTAACCCATCGACATTTTTTGGACTTGGGACTTCAACCAGTACAGAGAAGAATAAAGAAATTAAGTCGCTTTCATTGAAATAGTACCCTCAAACCAGATTGGCGAAAAGCAATATTTTCACACCGACTTGACAAAATTGGTGGACAAAGAACTAATTGAATAAAAACGTGCTACAATAAATAAGGCTTCAATCGGCCCAACGGGCCAAGATTGAAGCCCCTGTTGGACGGAGTGACCTTAACCACTAGGATAAAGCAAATTCAAAATTGTAGTTTTATATAGATAAGTTATGTATTAGATGATTTCTAGATAGCTTATTCGAGCATTTTTCATTCCAATTCCCTGAATGAGACTCTTACTACGATTTAGTATATGAGTATTTCGGGGTAGGAAAATGTGC
>JAHEJC010000461.1 GCA_024639065.1 Lewinellaceae bacterium
AATCCGTTAAAACAGAAGGCCCGTCAAGAGGGGAGGTAATCCATTCATCGATAGGCCATTAAGTACGATCATTGTCCGGCCAGGAATATCCAGTTTCAGGGGTGATGATGGTGACTTTATCTTTACAAAAAAACAGGGTAGACAAAGAAAGCTGAAGAAGAACGATAGTATTTTTGGTGTGATCCTATTCATATCATTTGAAAATATTTTTAGAAGCTAAACTTCAAACAATGTATGACAAAAATCAGTTGCAGTAGTGACTTTGTTTAAGAAGAATCAAATAAATTGCAGGAGCGGAATGTGCTAAAGGAAAGTCCAATAGCCCTTATTTAGTGCCACCTACATAAAGTATTGTATATCGATGAAATATCAAATGACTGCCATTCAAATCACACCAGAAATCAACATGGCATTTGGAACAATAGGACGTAATCTCCCCCACAACAACCATCTCGATCACCGTCAATAGGCAATTTGTTAAATCCCAAAAGTGGTGCGACTCCAACCCCTTTTAAGGTAATTGAGAAAGTAGATCCGCAGCTAGCAATGTCACTCCAAGCCTCATCCGTGACAATTTCTACCTTGGTTCTGTTATTCTTCCAGATTAATGTTCCACCCGACGAAGTGCCTTGATTTCCCGCTATTATAATATTCGTTCCATAGGCCACACTTGTAATATCTATTTTATGGCTAAAATCAAGCGTAAATTTCAGGCTACCATTGTCAAACTGCACGGGAGTATCATCCTGATCAGTAAATGGATCATCTACATACGCACAGCTGCAATCCCAGGATAGGGTAACCCATACGGTTCCATTATATCCTTCGAAAGTATTGGTTACACTATTATAACGAATTGATCCTTCCTGCGGTGCTGTCGCATCATCGCCAATTACAATTTTGCCATCAAATATGGCACTGGGATCCTGACCTTTAACTTCATTCAAGGCGCCGACAAAGAATAGTATGAACAGACATAGTAGAGGTAATAAGTTTCGGTGAAATTTGTTCATCGTTGATGTTTTAGTTAATTATTGAAGTTTGAGCACAAATTGAGTCATGAATCTTCAATGATTAATCATTCCCTCAAAACATGCCATGATTTATATCATAGGATGCTCAATACAGCTAGCCAGTAATAATAGTGGTCATTTCAGTCCAACGGTCCAACCGTCAAGTTTATATCACCTCCACCAGTCTGAAATCGCTTGGCCAATCTCATAGAAAAGTCATTTAGTCACAAATCATTATATTGGAAGCCAATTGTTTATACAAAGAATATCCAATTTAAATGGTCAAAAAATTAATTTTTTTTCTAACATTTATAATACTGGGTTTTTCGATTTCCTTTACCCAGGAACAAATCCTCTATAAGCAGATTGATACCACCAAATTATATCTAGAGATATATCATCCACAGAATATCAATCAATCCGATAATCATCCTGCGATTATTTTCTTTTTTGGTGGTGGTTGGATCGGTGGGAATAGACATCATTTTCTAAATCATGCAAAATATTTTTCTGAAAGAGGGATGGTTTGTTTCCTGGTGGACTATAGAACTAAAAATAAACATGGAACGACTCCTTTTGAATGTCTAAAAGATGCTAAATCAGCTATTCGGTTTATCCGCCAAAATGCTCTAGCATTTAATATTGATCCATCCAAGATCATTGCAGCTGGTGGTTCGGCCGGTGGCCATCTTGCCTCAGCAACTGCATTAATTCATAATTACAATGATCCCGCGGATGACTTGTCTATAAGTTGTATCCCCAATGCACTTGCACTTTTTAATCCAGTATTTGATAACGGACCAGGTGGCTATGGGTATGAAAGGATTGGAAATTCATACAAGGATTTTTCTCCCCTGCACAACATACAGCAAGGTGCACCACCTACTATTATTTTCTTAGGCACTCAAGATAAATTGGTGCCGGTAGAAACCGCTGAATACTATAAAAAAGTAATGGAGACTGTTCAGGCAAAATGTGAGTTAAAACTATACAAAGGTCAAGGGCATGGATTCTTCAATTACGACCATAAAAAATACTACAGGCAAACTGTTAGAGCAACTGATCAATTCTTACAATCACTGGGCTATTTGAAAAATACTCCAATCATAAAACCTGATTAGACAGTTACTATCAGCGATATTAATCAGTTCAATAAAAAACAATCCTTCCAGCTTTAAGATCAATCAGGAATAGGCTGACCCGGTTTCTCAATATCCCAAATGATCGAATTAACCATCCACTTCCCATCCAGATTTATTAGTTGAAAACTATTAATGCCTCGCTCGGCAATAGAGTCTTGAGTATTGATGTAGGTAGCATAGGTGCTGATGCGATGTCCTATTTTACCAAAATATTCTGTTTCTCCGCTTAGCTCCACCTCATGAAAGGATTCTACCTGCCCCGAATTGACCATTTCCTCAAACATAACCTTAAAGTCACTAATGGAAAATTTTTCTATAGAATCGTTTCTAAAGTTTAACAAGGTCGCATAAGGAGTAAAGACATCATAAAAAGCATCGAAGTTCGGTTTATTACCTTTCTCGAAACTTATTAGCGCATATGCATCCAAAACCTTTTGATTAATCGCTTTTTCTTCAGTAGAGACCGATTGAATAGCTGCTTCGGATGGAGTGTCAGTCGCATTCATTAAATCAGCGTTTTTCTTACATGCGAAAACCAGGACTAAAATTGATGCAGAAATGAATGAATATTTCATATGTGTTGGTTTAAATTATATGGTTCATCTTAATTATTTAACTGCCTGAGATAATCGTTTAAATTTCTTTTAAACATGGTCTTAAAATATACCTCTTCTAAAAGTACCATCAGCACATTAAAAGTAATCATATTGAGCCCAACTATATTATCAGCTCAAACAGTTTAAGGCTATAAAGTCCAGTAAACCCATTCAACTGGCTATTTGGACGGTTTGAATTTATATTTTTTCGTATTTTAATAGGGTTAAGTGATCATCTAACTATATTATGCCTATCAAAAAAATAGAATTGAAATGTCAAAAAACTGGATTCTTTTTGTAGCTATCATCTCTTTACACATAAGCAGTTGTGCACAAGAAAACATACCAAACAAGGAAAATCAAATAAATGCTGCTATACAGGCTGCTCCCGAAGAAGAACGGGAAAACTCAACTGTCTTCGGATACGATGAAAAAGGTGAGCTGGTCTTATTAAGAACTGGATCGAATAATTTGATATGCCTGGCAGATAATCCTAAAATAGATGGATTTCAAGTGGTTTGCTATCACCGAGATTTGGAGCCTTTCATGGCCAGAGGTAGAGAGCTCAAAGCTGAAGGTAAAATATTTGGAGAAATTTTTGAGATTCGAGAAAACGAAGCCAAAAGTGGCACCTTAAAAATGCCAGAACAACCAACCACACTCCATTTGCTAGAGGGTCCTAATGGTGCATATGATGAAGCTGCCGGAAAAGTAGTTAATGCCAATTACCGTTATGTAGTCTATATTCCTTGGGCAACTGCAGCAAGTACCGGACTCCCAACCAAACCAGTAGTGCCCGGAGGTCCCTGGATTATGGATCCGGGTACGCATAGAGCTCATATCATGATATCTACGCCACCTACGGAGAATTAATTGTTTATTAAACAGATCGAAAAGAGATAGTCGTAAAAATTAATTTTACGACTATTTATACAATTTAATCTAATTCTCTAATGAATTATTTGAATCTTATTAAATATAGGTAGTTGATTATCAATATCTAATCTATAAAAATAAGATCCATTCGGACACGCATTTCCGCTATTATCTGTCCCGTCCCATTCTTTCTTATGGATTCCAGCTAGAAAATTCCCGTTAACCAATTGTTTTAACTCTTGTCCATTTAGATTAAATATGCGCACTACCACTAGTGCTGGATCATACACTTCAAATTGCAAAGTTGTTTTTGCACTGAATGGATTTGGGAAGGATTGACTTTGATTACTCCAATGATTAGACAATTCACCATCCACCATAAGCCCACTTGAATTGCCTATAGGCGCTCCCGGAGATGTCCATGTAGGTCCGTCGGGAGAAAAGAATCCAACTAATAAGCCGGTAATATTATTCTTAGATCGATCGCTTGCTTGATCTCCCATGCCTTCATCGAACCTCCAATAACCGGACAGGTTGGAAGCTTTGGGCGCGGCATGCCCATTCATAGCGGCTCTAATATGAGTTTGCTTCAAAGCCACATTCCAAATTCTTACTTCATCAATTTTACCATCCTAAAACTCAATGGAAAATGGAGGATCTAGTTCAATGAATAACGGGTCATCATTTGGCATTAAGGGTCCTGGTAAGGCACCACCACCATCAGGATTTCCATCCAAATAAAATTGCAGGTCTACTCCATCATAAGTGATCGCTTCAAAATGCCATTCACCTAATGAGATTTGGGTATTGGATTCCAAAAATAAGGGGAGCGCCGGTGAAGAACCGGTGAACCTTAAATGACCAAAAATCCCTGCCTCCAGCAGGACCAGACTGGTGGATCGTATAATTATTTTCAAAAAATAATCCTTTTGTAACAATACTGGCCCATTCAACATATTTGTACAGATATATCCAGGCTGCTATGGTGAACCAGTCTGTCATATCTAGGGAGGGGGCATCCATTAAGTCAACGCCATCGTCAAATCCATCAAATTCAAGGGCGGAGCCACTCGGCTGAGTAAAAATAGAACTTGATGAAAAAAAAGTAAAAATTAATAACAAAAATAAGGAGCAAAAATCTTTCATAATTTAAGGTTTTAATGTGTTGATAATTGACGGAAAATATAAAATAATTAGATGTAAAAAGCTAGTTAACCAACAAGATCTTGGTCACAGAAAAACATGTTTTTAGTATCATGTCCTTATCAAGCATAAAAAATCCGGCACTTATAATTAGAAATTAATCAAGCATTCAGAGCGATCGAAAGGGTCATTTGATTATGAATACCAAATCATTGTATTGGAAAAATTCAAAGTGAACGCTAGAATACTAGATCTTTATTTGTA
>JAHEJC010000096.1 GCA_024639065.1 Lewinellaceae bacterium
CCGTTTTATTTAAAATCATATAATTTATGGCAATTCTCAATCTTGGAATAGTTGGAACAGGTATGATGCTCGATTATCATTTTGATGCTTTCAACAAACTTCCGAATGTCAATATTCTCGGTTGTACTAGACAATACTATGGCTCACCCGGCGAGCAAAAAATGCAGCAAAACGCTTTATCTGTGAAAGCCCAAATACTAGGCATAAAAGCGTTCCCCAATTTCAAAGAAATGGTTCAGGATAAAGATATTCATGCATTGGTCATTGCCAGTATCAATCCATTTCACTTTGACCAAATCATGGAAGCACTAAAGTATGGGAAACATGTCTTGGCAGAAAAACCAGTGGTAACAGATGTGAATCAAATTGATATTCTGGCCAGCCAAAGTAAAGAATATGGTAAAGTATTATTCCCTGGCCATAATTTTGTTTATAGGCCAGTGGTCCAGAAGGCTCAGGAAATCATTCAATCCGGAGAATTAGGAACGATCATATATGCTTCTTTCATCTCTTGTTTCAGATCCGGAAGAGTACATTCCCATGGATGGAGGGCTTCCGCAAAGTTATCTTCCGGGGGAGCTCTAATGGACAGTGGTCATCATCAGATATATCAATCATTATATTTGTTGGGGAGGCCTACCCGTCTACAGGCTTTTACATCCCAGCAAGTTATGAAACATATGGAGGTAGAAGATTTTGCAATGATCAATGCTTTATACGAAAATGGATCTATTGCCAATATTGGGCAAGGCCATAGTTCGGAATACGGAGATGTCATATCTGGTATCAAGATCATTGGTGAAAAAGGAAATCTCGTAATTAAGGATGCTTGTTATCATAATGGTAAAAAGATTGAAGAGGACGCAGACTATACCAATTCATTTTATCACCAAGCCAAATACTTCGTGGATTGCGTTGAAAATGAATTACCTCCTCTTTCGGGACTTGAAGATGTAAGAAATACACTCCGGATTATATATGGGGCTTATACCAGTGCAAGAGAAAATAGGCTGGTGGAAATATAAAATGAGTTAAGTCTTGAATTAGCAAATTCCAAGACCTCCGGTATATATAAATTATTGAATTTTTGAAAAGGTGAGCCCAAAGGGATCAGGGATTTTTTCGGAATAGATATCAGTTTTTTTCCGCTATGACATAGTCAAATACTCGATTCAAGTATATTAGAACTTGTCTAAAGTAATTCTGGAAAAATATTTTTTTCATCAAATATTTTGCATTTCAATTGAGAAAGTACGATATTCATCAAATATTGCTAAATCGATTAAGCATATTGGTTGATTATTAGCAGTTCAAAGCGATTATGAGTCAGAAATTAATTACCGTCCTTGTAACCCTGATCACTTTTGGGGGATTGGCCAACGCGGCCTCACCGGATTTCAATGGAATCATTTATGGGAAAGTGACTGATGAAGAGACAGGAGAAGCCTTGGCATTTGCCAATCTTTCCATTGTAGGTACTACCATAGGGGCATCAACAGACTTAGATGGACAATACGAATTAAGCATGGCGCCAGGCACCTATACGATTCGTGCTACCTATTTAGGATATGGAGATGCTGAAAAAGAAATCACTATAGTTGATAACGAGCGAATGGAAATAAATTTTGCATTGAGCGCTGGTGCTCAGCTAGATGAAGTCGTGGTCTCCGTGCAGGCAAGAGGACAAATGGCTGCCGTACTCGGACAGGTATCATCTAATAAAATTGTGAATATAATCTCTTCTGAGAAAATGCAGGAATTACCGGATGCGAACGCTGCTGAATCGATCGGCCGTCTGCCAGGTATTTCTTTACAACGTTCTTCAGGAGAAGCAAATGCGGTCATTATCAGAGGGGTTGCGCCTGCCCAAAATAATGTAACCATTGGAGGGGTGAAAATGGCTTCTACCAATGAAAGTGATCGAAGTGCCGATCTGGGCCTGATACAAGGTGAGATGCTGTCTAGTGTAGAGGTTTCTAAAACGTTGCGTGCGGATATGGATGCGAGTGCCATAGGTGGTACGGTAGACTTACAATTAGCCACAGCTGTTGAAGAACCGACTTTTAACGCCATGTCAGAAGTTGCCTACAATGATCTGCTCTCCACTATTGGTGATACAAAAACTTCAGTGGGAGGTTCTATGCGTTTCTTGAAAAAGAAATTTGGAATAAAGGCCCAAGGAACTTATCAGCAGAAACAACTTTCTTCGCATCGCTTCGGAGCCGGATATTCCGGCCCGGTGCTGAGACAAGAGCTGGGTCCAGATGGTAGTCTATCAGGTGAAGAATACTATATAGCAAGAACCGAAAGCGCGAATTTGAATCTGGTAAACACCACAAGAGAGCGCCTCGGCTTAAGCACGGTACTAGATTTTAAAAGCGAAATCTATGATGTGAAATTTTTAAGTCTCATCAATAAATCAACGGATGATGTCATCAACAGAGGTGAGCGGTATGACTTTACCAGTGCTAGAAATCCTTTCGCCCTTAGGGCATCATCAGGAGTATTTGAAACGCTAAATACCACCTATTTAGTGGAAAACAAATTGCGATTTCTGGGTACAGAATTTAATTTGAGCGCATCCTATACTTATGCAAAAACAGAAGGGATTAATCACCTATTTCCATTTTTAGAGATCAGCACAACGGCTCCAAATATTGATCAGGAACTGTTGATATTTGCCCAGCCAGCAGATATCCTCAATCAGTATGGTGGAACGAATATTTCCGATAATAATCTTCGCACGGATGACATTAACTATTCGGATTTGACGGATAAAAACTATGATCTGGACTTTGATTGGAATATACCGTTTAAATTAAAAAATACAAAAATAAATGGGGTGTTTTCATTGGGTGGAAAATATCATTTATTGGAAAGAGTGAGTGATCAAGAGCAAACTTACATTGACTATCGTGCTGGCAAAGGGCAGGGAGCTATTAGGCCATACCTGGAATTATTTCCTTGGGCGGATTGGCCAGCAGGGAATCAGCAGGGAATACCAGCACCAAATTTCGTGGATCCAAATTATAATCCGGGCAAATTTATCGATGGGACCTACACGTTGACCTGGTCACCGGATATCAATTTAATGAAAGATATGCAGACCCAGCTCCTGGAAGCTGTCCCCGCTTTATTTAATGCAAGAGGTAACGAAAGTTATCGGAATGACTACACCAATAGAGAAGAACAATATGCAGCCTACCTTATGGCTGAATTGAATATAGGAAATCTTTTGCTGGTGCCTGGGATTCGTATGGAGAAAGCCAATACCCAATATGATGCCTTTGCCATACTGACAAATCCGGTTAACGCAAACGGAGTCACTGGGATTCCTGATTCTGTATCTACCAAGCGAAGCAATCAATTATATTTTCCATCTATTAATGCCAAATATAAAATTAGTGAATCTGTAGCTTTAAGAGGAGCGGTATATAAGAGCGTTGCCCGTCCTAATTTTATTGACCTATCCCCTCGAACCATTATTGATCCAAACTCTAACATTTTTTCATCGCGAAATCCTTTCTTAGAACCTGCTACTGCCTTGAATTATGACATCGCTTTAGAAGTATACAACAATAAATTTGGGTTGCTCACAATCAATCCTTTTTACAAACGGATAGATAACTTCATTAACAATCTTCCCAACTATTTCCCGCTTCGAAATGATAGAATCAGAGGGGCACCAGATGGATTTGTTGAATCTTTCCCAGCAACAGATTTCTATCCAATCAGCGATTTAGAGAACTCAAGCGAAACAGTCATACCTATTAATAATCCGGAAAAGGCAGAATACGTCGGAATTGAGCTATCCTTTAATAAGAATTTTAGACGATTGGAAAATAAGTTTTTGCAAGGCATTGTACTAGATGTGAATTTAACCTTCATTGAATCCAGGGCGAGGTACCCTTATTTTGAGGATATCGTGGTAGGAGTAGATTCCTCTGGTTTTTTCCCAAAGGATATCCCTGGGTATGAATATAATACCAGGGAAGGTAAGATGGTTAGTCAGCCTAGCTTCATTTCAAATTTCATACTGGGATGGGACTATAAAGGATTTAGTGCTAGAGTGTCCTACCGATTTCAAGGTAGAACATTAAATGGTTTGGATGCAAAATTCTCATTTGCTGACGCTTACATTGATGAATTTCAATTGTTGGATTTTAGTTTGAAGCAACGCATTTATAAAGGTTTGCACGTATATCTGAATGCGACCAACCTAACTAAGCATGTTGATGAGAGCTTCCGAATTTATCCTGGAAATATACGCTTGCCTGTAAGCAATCAATTTTATGGCAGTAGGATACAAGTAGGCGCAATGTATAGATTGTAAATATTTAAAATATAAAGAAAAGAGGGAGTCCGACATTGTCAAATCCTTCTGATTAATTAATCTTAAAATTTTTGTAAAAATGAAAGTAACCTTACTTAGAAATATCGCATATATCATTGCGATAACATCCACAATGGCTTTTGGGCAAGTGCCTGCAAGTCAGGATACCATACATATAGCAGGGGGCCAGGAAAATGCGGGGTTATTGGAAACGACCATTAACGAAGACAAAGATGCTGATGATAATCGTAT
This sequence comes from Lewinellaceae bacterium, assembly GCA_024639065.1. GTDB lineage: Bacteria > Bacteroidota > Bacteroidia > Chitinophagales > Saprospiraceae > JAHEJC01. The sequence continues at coordinate 4,586 of JAHEJC010000096.1, forward strand.
TCACCCTAACAGAGTTTATCAATTAGAAGAAGGTTTGCACTTTGTATTTTCAGCCATTAATGTGCAGAATGACGGCGGAACCATTAGAATAGTAGGGGCTACAGGAGGCAAAAAGCCGGTTGTTGTTCCTTTGGTAAATGATGGTGTTGCCCCAGGACAAAATAGGATCACGAGTAGTTTAGAATTAAAGAACCTGCATATACAAGGCCGTAATGATGAAGGCGGTCGTTGGGGAGGTTATCTTTTCCGATTATTTGGAAATGATAGAAATTTATTTGTAGAAGATTGCATTATTGAATTTGCTGAAAGAGGTTTCATGTTGCAGGATGTGCCTAGAGGGCTAACTATGGAATTTAGAAATAATTATTTTCGGGATTTCTTTGTAATGGGTCAACAATGGGCTGGAAATGTGATGGATGCTAAAAATGTACCCGTTGAGAGTTTTATATTTGAAAATAATACAGTCACAGGTGGCGGCGTGTCGTTGCTTCTTCAATCGCAATTTGTTAGATATGCCCTTATCAATCATAACACCTTTGTGAATAACAGTACGTTTGTCAATCTGAATCCATATTACTATGAGGCGTACATCACCAATAACATGTTTTATAACTGTAATGTGATGGGCGAGGATTTTAACTATATATCGGCAAATCCCGATGGCGTACCGTTTGGAATTATTGCGCTGGATACGCTTGATGTTAAAATAGGAACCAATGCCATTCCTGGGTATGCATTGAATGCGGACTCATCGGCTCTAGTAGCTCCATATGATAACATAGATAACTATAAAATTTATGTTTCGAACAATCTTCATTTTATTGATTCCACAAAAATGAATCCGTATTGGAAAGGTGAGTTTAATGACATAGCGGACAATCCGGTATCTTATTTAAGCTGGTTTGGTGTGCAAGGACCTCATGATGTCAATGTACCACCGGTGTGGATGGGACAAAGAGAAATGAACTTATTTGCTAATCATGCCGGAATAGTTGCGGAGAACAATCATTTGGATCAGGACCCACAATTAGCAACTGAGGCACTGACAGAAGCTGCTGCAGAACAACTGGCGATCTGGTTGCGCTTGAGGTATGAAGTTCCAGATGAAGTAAGAACTCCAGATATGAGCGGTTATCTGTTTGGCGACTTTGATCCAACCACCATTCCAGGAATTGAAACAGAGGACGGAGATGGTGTGAACAGAATTTCAGATATGGTTGAGGATTTCTCATACAGTGCAGATTTCAAGTCAGCGCTGGATGGTTATTCTATCGGAGCATTGCACTGGTCAGGTGAAATAGATTCTTATGACGAGGAAGCTGGACTGATGGCTGTCCTTGATGGCTACGAAATGGCAATGGACCCCGGAGTTTCTTTACAGGATACTATTGAAATTCCATCTGGTCAGGAAAACGCAGGCTTGTTGGAAACGACTATTAACGGAGACGTAGATGCAGATGGCAATCGCCTTCATCCGAACAGAGTATATAAATTATTGGAAGGTTTGCACTTTGTATTTTCAGCCATTAATGTGCAGAATGACAGCGGAACCATTAGGATAGTAGGGGCTACAGGAGGCAAAAAGCCGGTTGTTGTTCCTTTGGTAAATGAAGGTGTCGCTCCGGGGCAAAATAGGATTACGAGTAGTTTAGAATTAAAGAACCTGCATATACAAGGCCGTAATGATGAAGGCGGTCGTTGGGGAGGATATCTTTTCCGATTATTTGGAAATGATAGAAATTTATTTGTAGAAGATTGCATTATTGAATTTGCTGAAAGAGGTTTCATGTTGCAGGATGTGCCTAGAGGGCTAACTATGGAATTTAGAAATAATTATTTTCGGGATTTCTTTGTAATGGGTCAACAATGGGCTGGAAATGTGATGGATGCTAAAAATGTACCCGTTGAGAGTTTTATATTTGAAAATAATACAGTCACAGGTGGTGGCGTGTCGTTGCTTCTTCAATCGCAATTTGTTAGATATGCCCTTATCAATCATAACACCTTTGTGAATAACAGTACGTTTGTCAATCTGAATCCATATTACTATGAGGCGTATATCACCAATAACATGTTTTATAACTGTAATGTGATGGGCGAAGATTTTAACTATATAGCGGCAAATCCCGATGGAGTACGATTTGGAATTATTGCGCTGGATACGCTGGATGTTAAAATAGGAACCAATGCCATTCCTGGGTATGCGTTGAATGCGGACTCATCGGCATTGGTAGCTCCATATGATAACATAGATAACTATAAAATTTATGTTTCGAACAATCTTCATTTTATAGATTCTACAAAAATGAATCCGTATTGGAAAGGAGCGTATAATGACATAGCGGACAATCCTGTATCTTATTTAAGCTGGTTTGGTGTGCAAGGACCTCATGATGTAAATGTACCACCAGTGTGGATGGGACAAAGAGAATTGGATTTGTTTGCTAATCATGCCGGAATAGTTGCGGAGAACAATACTTTGGATCAGGACCCACAGTTAGCAACCGAGGCGATATCAGTAGCTGATGCGGAACAACTGGCGATCTGGTTGCGCTTGAGGTATGAAGTTCCAGATGAATCAAGAACTCCAGATATGAGCGGATATCTGTTTGGCGATTTTGATCCAACCACCATACCAGGTATTGAAACAGAAGACGGAGATGGTGTGACCAGAATTTCTGATATGGTAGAGGATTTCTCCTACAGTGCGGATTTCAAGTCAGCACTGGATGGTTTTTCTATTGGCGCTTTGCACTGGACTGGGGAAATAGATAACTACGACCAAGAGGCCGCATTGGAGGCGATAGTTGCAGGATATAACGCGGCCGTCAATTCGACGTCAGCCAAAGAATATGTTCCGAATCATTTATTAGCGGAGGCATATCCGAATCCATTTAGCGGGATGACTACCATCAACTTTTATTTGGACAATGCGGCGCATGCCCGAGTGATTGTTCATGATGTATTTGGTAGGAGAATTGCTGTTTTAGCTAATGACAATCATGCTCCTGGATTTCACAAAGTGACATTTGATGGCAGATCAGTAAGTGCCGGAGTTTATTTAGTAACGCTTGAGGCTGACAACTTTAGAAGAACGCTAAAGATGATGGTTCGATAAATAGAAAATTCATTTTAACTAATAAGACGTTTTTCGTGTGGAAAAATGCTGCGGTGCAATAGCAATGCACCGCAGCAAAATCCACAATTCTATCGGTCTGATAAGTGCTGATTTAGAGGCTAACGTATTCCTTGCAGTTGTAGGAGTACCCTTTGAAGATGAGATCTAGCCAATCAGATTTCAAACCTAATTATGGATTAAGTTTAAGTGGTATGAAAAATGCATTTTTTCTAGGAATAGATATAGGAGGCACAAAATGTGTTGTGTTGGCCGGTTCTGAGAAGATGACAATTTATGAGCGCGTACAATTTCCTACGGAGACGCAAAGAGGACCTGGTTATGCTATCAACAAGCTATTGGTTGCTGCTCAAAATATTGTAAATAATCTTCCGGATAAGGATCTCGTTTGCATTGGAATATCCTGTGGAGGACCGCTGGATAGCCGCGCAGGGATGATACTCTCACCACCCAATTTACCAGGATGGGACGAGCTCGCTATAACTGAGATCTTCAAAAACAAATTTGGTGTTGAAGCCTATTTGCAAAATGATGCCAATGCATGTGCATTAGCTGAATTCAAGTTTGGTGCAGGTAAGGGTATTGAAAATATGGTCTTTCTGACCTTTGGCACGGGATTAGGAGCTGGAATAATTATGGATGGTGAATTATATTCTGGCACGAATGACCTTGCCGGAGAGGTTGGCCACATTCGTCTGGCCAAAGAAGGCCCTACTGGATATGGGAAGGAAGGATCTTTTGAAGGATTTTGCAGTGGTGCTGGTATTGCCCGTATGGGTAAAAAGATAGCCATATCCAAACTGAAGAAGGGAGAAAAAATCTGGTTTGTGGAAACTGAGGAAGATATTCAACGCATCACCACAAAATATCTTGCAAATGCCGCAGTATCGGGTGATGTAACAGCTATGGAAATCTTCAGGGAGTCTGGTCGTTATTTGGGAATGGGTTTGTCCATTATCATAGATATCCTCAATCCTCAACGCATCATTATAGGAGGTGTCTATGCGCGGCATCCGGATTTGTTTAATCCGACCAGCCATCAAGTTATAAAACAAGAAGCACTGAAGTCAGCTGCTGAAGTATGCGAAATACTACCAGCAGGGTTGGGTGAAAAATTGGGTGATTTTGCCAGCTTAAGTATAGCCATAACACATTCCGATAGGACTCATGTTTTAAAGCGAACAAATTCAGTAAATGGATAAAGAAGGACGGATAAGCCAGATACTCCAGGATACAATCAGTCGTCATCCACAGTTAGTGGAGAGTGAGGACGATATCCTCCAAGCTTATAATGTGATGAAACATTGCTATCAACGTGACGGTAAAATGTTGATCTGTGGTAATGGAGGAAGTGCGGCAGATGCTGAGCATATCGTGGGGGAATTGATGAAGAGTTTTGATTACGAGCGACAATTACCTGTAGCACTCAAAGACAAGTTGAAAGAAGTTTGCCCTGATGACGGTATACGGATAGCCGATAAATTACAGCCTGCACTACGGGCCATTTCGCTGTGTAGTCACCCAGCGCTTAATACAGCTTTTGCCAATGATGTGGATCCCGAACTAATTTTTGCTCAGCAGGTAGTCGGTTATGGGAAAGAAGGAGATACTTTTTTGGGAATATCGACATCTGGCAATTCAAAAAATGTGGTCAGCGCAGCTATCACGGCTCGTGCGAAAGGCCTTCGGACTATTGGATTGACAGGAAAAGGTAAAGGTCAACTAAATAAATATTGTGATGTGGTGATCGGCGTAGATGGATCGTCGGTTGCCGATATACAGGAACTTCATTTGCCTGTTTATCACGCTTGGTGCAAAATGTTGGAGTTAGAATTTTTTGCTTAATCGGTTTTTGAAAAAAATGACCTGATGAAAGGAAATCAAAGAATCTCAAATAGAAATGTAAAATATATTCTGGCCTTGATCTGGCTTGTTTGCTTTTTGCAATTCAGGAATTCATATGTGTCCACTAATAATAATGTAAAAGCTACATTATACCTAAAGCAACCTCAAGGCACCAAGAATTGTGTTACTTCAAATTACCTAAATGAATGTCTCACTTTCCTTAATGAAAGAGAAATAGAATATGTAGCTTCATCAAGCCAATCGTCTTGGAGTAAACATGATGTCGCAAGCTCCAGTATCATCCCCAAAATGGCTATTTATGGACTAAATAGGTTCTATCCATTTATTCTCATTAAGAAACAAACCAATCTAAATCTTAAACAAACACCGCGATATTTCACAAAGAAATTTATGAAATCAACAAGTAAAATAGATTGCATTGCGTTCGAGGAAGATCCATGGACCTGGAATCAATTAGAGCATCAGAATTTTCAGGAAAATATGCTGTACCTTATTTCCAGAGGAGTCGATTTTTGTAGCGATTGTTCTGAAAATCCTACTAAGTAAGTTATATTATATGCGTATTGGTCGGATCTATTGTGCCTTTTTAGAGCAAATAAATAAAAAGCATCTAATATTGTAAAAATCCCATGAAAGAAGTAGCTCAGCATACCATTAGCTTATATCTGAACAAAACGGAAAAATACCTCAACGAAAAATTAATCCCCTTTTGGGCAACCAAAGCTGTCGAGTCAAAATATGGAGGCTTTCAAACCAATTATGATAGAGACGGAAATCGAACGGACGTGACGGAAAAATCTTTCCTTGCACAATGCCGCTGCATTTTCACCATTTCCCATGCTATGCGATTAGGCTTTATTTGGTCGGGTGGAAAAGAAGCATTAAAACAAGGGTTGGATTTTTTACTTAAATATTATCACGACAAAAAATTCGACGGCTATTATTGGATTGTGGAGGAAGATGGTCGGGTAAAAGATGATAATAAAATTATCTATGGTCATTCTTTTTTAATATATGGACTGGCGGAATATGCGCTGCTAACTGGTGATGAAGCCATTAAAAAAGAGGCTGTCCGAATGTTCGATTTTTTGCAGGAAAAAGTAGCAGATAATGAATACGGTGGTTTTTTTGAACATTTTGACCGACAAGTGAACCTCAAAAAATCGCATAAAGATGTTCCGGTGCACAAGTCGCTCGACGTCCATATGCACCTGATGGAAGCCTTTACCACTTTATATGAATTGACGCGCGAGGAACGGCATAAAAAAGCATTGATGGAAATCATTGAATTGATTTTTGATAAAATGGTCGACCAGGATACAGGTACAGGCATTTCCATGTTCACCCAGGATTGGCAACCTATCGCCAATGTGGAATTAGACACCGTTTGGGGTCGCGACCGCTTTGATGAGAATGGCAAAGGAACGGACATCACCTCTTATGGTCATAATATTGAATTGGCGTGGTTGTATTTGCACGCTTTGGATATTTTAGACATTCCCCGAGAAAATCATCTACATAGAGTTTTGCCTATTTTTGAACACACGTATTTAAATGGCATGGATTGGAAATATGGAGGCATTTACGTGGAGGGAAAAAAGAAAGGAGCGGTCACCGAGCCCACCAAAGAATTTTGGCAACAGGCGGAGGGGATGGTTGGTTTTTTAGATGCCTACCAATTGACGGGTGATAAAAAATATTTTGATGCTTTTAAAAATATCCATGATTTTGTTTTTAATAAAATGATCAATTGGGAGCAAGGCGATTGGTTTGCACTTTTGGATGAGGATGGAACGATAATTTGGGATTATATGGGCACGAGCTGGAAGGTGTTTTATCATACCGTTCGAGGAACTTGTCTGGTAGTAAAAAAATTAAAACAGTTAATTAAAAATCAATGATTTCTTTAAGGAATGGAGATTGGAGATTGTTTTTTGGACAGCAGGATGAAAATGCCCCAGCCTCTCCCGATGAATTATTGAAAAGCAATTTTCAAAAAATACCAGCCCAAGTGCCGGGCAATGTTGAGCTAGATTTGTTAAATGCAGGCATTATTGAGAATCCAGAAATCGGTAATAATGTCTATGACCTCAGAAAATTTGAAACCTATCATTGGTGGTATCATTTGAAATTTGATAGCCCAGAAATTCCATCCGGCCATTTAGCTAGACTTTGTTTTGATGGTATTGATTGCATAGCAGACATTTGGCTCAATAATGAAATAATTGGCCGGACAGAAAATATGTTTGTTGAGCATCGGTTTGATGTAACCGGTTTATTGAAAAAGGAAAATGAACTATTTGTTTGTATCCACTCATCCATTCTGGAAGGACGAAAATATCAGCGAGGACACTGGGGTGTACGCTATGATGCCCTTGGTGGTGAATCGGTGAACATTCGCAAAGCTGCACATGCTTATGGTTGGGATATTCTACCCAGGTTGGTTAGTGCTGGAATCTGGAAAGATGTCTATCTAAAATCTGTCTCGCCCACTCATTTCAAAACCGTGTATTGGGTGACCAAATCAGTCGATATTGAACAAAGAAAAGCATCGATGTATGTCGATTGGGAATTTGCAACGGATCGACTTTACATAGATGACCTTATTTTGCAAATAAAAATCCATAATGAAACAACAACGGTTTTTGATGAATCATTTAATATTTATTCTACTGTCTTTCGAAACCGTATAAATGACCTTGAGAAAATAGAATTCTGGTGGCCTAGAGGTTATGGTGAGGCCAACCTATATCAGACTGAATTGAGCATTCAGGGAAAAGACGGCAATGTATTGGCTAAGGATGTACAAACAATAGGTATTCGAACCGCTCGATTAATCAATACGGATTCGGCCACCATGGAAGATCCAGGCGAATTTGTGTTTGAGGTTAATGGTGAGAGAATATTTGTCAAGGGTACCAATTGGGTAGCACTCGATGCGCTGCATAGCCGTGACAAATCACACATCGAAAAATGTGTGGACATGCTGGTGGACCTGAATTGCAATATGATTCGCATGTGGGGCGGCAACGTCTATGAACATAATGAATTCTATGACCTCTGCGACCAACACGGCATTATGGTGTGGCATGATTTCATGATGGGCTGTACCATGTATCCACAGGATGAAGGTTTCATGAAAAAAATTGAAGATGAGGCCATCAAGGCTATAACTCGGATCCGCCGACATCCCAGTCTGGTTTTGTGGGCCGGCAATAACGAAAATGACGTATCCTTAGAGTGGGAAGATGATCAACCACACATAGATCCGAATGAAGATGTGATCAGTCGCCAACTGCTGCCCGGCCTGGTGCGACGCTTCGATCCTAAAACACCTTACCTACCCAGTTCGCCTTACATCAGCTCTGAAGCATTCAGACTAGCTGGAAACAGGATTGATCAAAGCTTTGCTCCGGAGCAACATTTGTGGGGACCTCGTGGATATTATAAAGCATCCTACTATACCGAGAACCACGCAAAATTCGTAAGTGAGATAGGCTATCATGGATGTCCGAACCGTCATAGTCTGGAGAAAATGTTTGACCGGGACTATGTCTATCCCTGGACCAATGAAACAGACTTCATCTGGAATGATCAGTGGCAAACCAAAGCCGTTCGCTCCCATCCTTATGCTACGGAAACGATCAAGAGAAATGATTTGATGACCAACCAGATTAAATGTGTTTTTACCGAGGTGCCGACCGATCTGGATCGATTTATTCAAGCTTCACAAATCATTCAAGCCGAAGCAAAAAAATATTTCATAGAGTTCTGGAGGATGAATAAGGGTGACCGTAATGGTATTCTTTGGTGGAATTTGCGCGATGGGTGGCCGGTCATTTCCGACGCGATTGTAGATTATTATTACAGTAAGAAACTCGCTTACCATTATATCAAAAGAGTGCAGACTGATGTATGTGTTATGGTAGGAGACGATAAAGGGTCAGGTCATCCTGTGGTGATTGTCAATGATACTTTATCAGATGTCGATGGTAGGTATTTGATCAAGGACTCGGATTCGGGAGCGGTGCTTCAGGAAAATGGATTTGAAGTGAAAAGAAATGGTAGGTTAGAAGAAAAATCATTGCCACCACCAGAGAGAACAGCTCTTTGGACAATAGAATGGGAGGTGAATGGAGAGACCTATTTGAATCATTATTTTGCCTATCGACCACACGTTGAGTTAGACATCTATTTGAAATGGTTACCATCATTGGATGGAAGCAATTCAGGGAAGAATCATTTATAAAATAACATTTCACCGAATGCGACGGCGACAATTTCTTAATACAATAGGCCTATCCACCATAGGTGTCACCTCAGGTTTGAGCCTGCTACCTAATTTGGGAGTAGGGCATACGCTCGCTTTGAATCGACAGAAGATAAAAGTGACTGGGTTGAAAACCATGGTACTCGATAATATTCCTCCCTATGCAGGGCAGCGACAATGGTTGATCATTCAACTCGAAACCGATCAGGGAGTGATTGGATTGGGTGAGCGACCCACGGGAGGCACCCCGAATTTGAAGCCTCATGTCAGCCTGATCCAAGACCTTTTCGATCGATACATCGTCGGAGAAAATCCGTTTGATATCGAAAGAATATGGCAGAAACTATATGCTTCCATTCACGATTATCGCCATCCCGGTCTGTATGCCACTCCAGCCATCTCCGCTATCGAAATGGCTTGCTGGGACATCATAGGAAAAGTTACCGGTCAACCGGTATTCAATCTGTTAGGCGGCCGGGTGCACGATCAGTTAAGAGCCTATAGATATTTCGAGCCGGCTGGAGCCATGGATAGACCAGAGGCTGCTGGTGAAGAGGCGATTAAGCTAGTGGAGCAGGGAATTACCTGCTGCAAGATGGATCCATTGTATAAGTTGGGAGGACCGTATGATTTTTCCTTGGAGACCATGCGCAAGGTGGCACGCATATTTGAGTCCATTCGAAAATCAGTGGGTGACAAACTAGAGATCGGGTTTGGAGGCCACGGGCAATTTAGTACTGCTGGTGCTATCCGAATTGCCAGTATGCTGGAACCGTACGATCCGTATTTCTTTGAAGAACCAGTACATCCGGAAAACGTAGATGAAATGGCCAGGGTGGCTGCCCACACCAATATCCCGATTGCGTCGGGTGAGCGTTTGGTAACCAAGTTTGAATTTTCGGAGATACTGCAGAAGCAGGCCGCTCAAATCATTCAACTTGACGTCGGGCAATGTGGTGGCATACTCGAATCAAAGAAGATTGCTGGCATGGCGGAAGCCCACTATGCCATGACCGCTCCTCATATGTTTTGCGGCCCGGTTGCATTTGCAGCAGCGTTACAGCTCAATACCTGTTCTCCTAACTTCCTCATTCAGGAATACAACTATACGGATTTGCACAGTGAGATTTTACTTGATCCCATCCGTTATGAGAATGGCTTTATAAGCCCACCGACTGGTCCAGGATTGGGAATAGAACTCAATGAAAAAGTGATCCAAAGGCAATTGGTCTCAAAAGGTTAAATGAATTGACAGACACGACATGGCTTGGATAAAAACAGATATAGGATTAAAAACAATGTTGCTGCTTGGCACGATATATTTTTGTCTTGGTTGTAATCCCGCTTCAACCAGGTATAGCGAAACGGTTAGAATCAATCATATATTGGTCGATAGCCTTGCTACTAATGCGACCGTAAATCTTTTCTCCAATCTGAAATCATTTACAAAGGATAAAGTATTATTTGGCCACGAAGAAAGTACTGCTTATGGAGTCGGATGGACTTATGATGGGGTAAATATTGAATCAGATGTGGAAAAAGTATGTGGAGATTTTCCAGCAGTATATGGATGGGATATCGGTAATATGGGAAAACGTACAAACAATGATTGTATCCCTTTTGATGCCATGAAAAAATTAATTATCGATGCTTTTGAAAGAGGTGGTATCAATACCATTTCAAGTCATATGCATAATCCATATACAGGCAAAAATTATAATGATGTAACCCCATCTGTTGATTCCATTTTACCAGGTGGAAGTCATCACACACAATTCCTGGAAAAGCTAGACCTGATCGCTGACTTCATCAAAGACTTAAAATCAAAACGCGGCATCCCTATTCCCATCATATTTCGGCCTTTTCACGAACATAATGGCGACTGGTTCTGGTGGGGAAAAGGCCCGGCGTCAGAAGAGCAATTTATTCAATTATGGCAGTTCACTGTGAATTATTTTAGAAACGAAAAGAAGATTCACCATTTACTCTATGCATTTTCTCCCGCCCGAAGCCGAATGACGTATCCATTAACCACTACTGAATATTTATACGGTTATCCTGGAGATGAGTATGTCGATGTCTTTGGGATTGATAATTACTTTGACTTAGATGGTCTATGGAATAAAGCGCCTCTTGCACAACAAAAGAAATCATTCAAGGAAAGTCTTGAATTAATTGTGAACCTGGCGGAGGAGAAAAACAAGATTGCTGCACTTACTGAAACCGGCTCTGTAAACCTCAAAACTGAACTATGGTGGTCTGATTGGTTATTGAGCGGCATAGAGGAAAATGAAACGACCAAGAAAATTGCTTATGCTATGGTATGGCGGAATGAGGATAAAGATCATTTTCATGCACCTTATCCTGGCCATCGAAGTGTACGGAACTTTAAAGAATTTTTCAATAATCCGAATGTGATTTTTAATGCTGATTTGCCCAAACTGTACAAGGATTAAAAAATATAAATGAAGATAACAGACAGAGGTCAATTCTTAACCCTATTTGTAATGGCGATAGCCGCCAGTATCTTACAGTTTTCGTGTGTCAAAAAACAGCAAGAGCAAAAAAACCCTAACATTATTTTCATCATTACTGATGATCAGCAAATAGGGCTGCTTGGTATCGAGGGAAGTCCTGTTAGTATTACACCAAATATTGACCGAATTGGTAAGGAAGGGGTTATTTTCAAAAATGCTTTTGTCGTCACCCCATTGTGCTCTCCAAGTCGTGCCAGTTTTCTTACCGGCCAATATGCTCATAAGCACGAAGTCATCAATAACGACAAATTGGGTCTTGAAGTCATCAGTCATACCTTGATGACCTGGCCGCGCCAACTACGTGAGGCGGGATATGAAACCGCTTTTGTAGGGAAATGGCATATGGGATTGGATGATTCACGACGTCCGGGATTTGATCGCTGGTTCAGCTTCAAAGGACAGGGCGCGTTCATCGACCCAGTGGTGAATGATGAAGGCATGAGGCATCAGATGACAGGGTATATGACAGACATTATCAACGAGCAGGCAATTGAGTTCGTAAACAGGAATCACGATCAAAAACCTTTTGCCATGATCGTTTCACACAAGGCCACTCACTGGCCGATACTACCGGCCAAAAGACATGAGTCCCTTTATAGTGATTATAAGTTTGAAACTCCACCAGTACGCCAAGATGATTTAAAGGGTAAGCCGCTTTTGACGAGGGAATTTGACAAGGAAGCATCTTATTTCATGGAGAATATTTTGCCGGAACCTGCTGAACCGAGACGTGGACGTGGGCGTGATCCTTCTGCTGTGGTAGGTGACGAACTGCGATGTCTGGCAAGTGTGGATGAAGGAGTAGGACATCTTTTTGCCGCATTGGAAGAAAGCGGTGAGCTCGATAATACGATAATCATTTATGCCAGTGACAACGGCATGCTCATGGGCGAACATGGACAATTCAATGCAAAGCGATGGGCTTATGATCCTGTGCTTCGGATTCCCTTACTTGTTCGCTATCCACCTCTTATTTCTGCAGGTAGCGTTCGAGAGCAAATGGTGCTGAATATTGATGTAGCACCCACACTCCTGGAACTCGCCGATGTGGATCCGATTATACCAATACATGGTCAATCATTTGTCCCGCTACTGCATGACTCCAATGCTCCATGGCGCAAGGCATTCCTTGGAGAATATTTTCTGGAAAAAGTATCACCCAGAGAACGACCCTGGAAAGCGATCCGCACGGAAAGGTGGAAATACATCGATTATACGGAAGAAGGCATCCCGGCTGAATTATATGATCTACATACTGATCCACGAGAGGAATATAATTTAATTGATCAACCTGAACAGGAAGCCAATATAGATGCTTTGCAAAAGCAGTTGGACGATCTACTTAAAGAAACAAGGTAAGTGATTAAAAATTCATATGCATTTAGGTCCATGTTATACGCTGCAATACTCGGTGGAATGTTGTTTTGTTGTTTTGGTTGCACTTCTTCCGATACCAGTAATGCAGAGAATAAGCGTCCCAATATCCTGCTCATCTTTACGGATGATCAAGGGTATGGCGATGTGGCCATCCATGAAAACCCGGACATCCAAACGCCTTCACTCGACGCGTTGGCACGCGAATCGGTGCGCCTGGATAATTTCCGTTCCCAGGCGGTTTGTTCGCCCAGCCGTGCTACCTTGATGACCGGACGGCATTTCTTGAAGACTGGAGTCTGGGGGACGAACGGTGGCCGCCAGTATATGAACCTCGATGAGGCCACCATTGCGGATATCCTCCACGATGCCGGCTATCACACCGCTATGCTGGGAAAATGGCACCTGGGCAAGGTAGGACCATATAAACCGCAGGCGCGCGGTTTTAAAGACACCTGGCGCCTACTCAATAATCACGATCATGTGGATCCGGTACTTGACCATAATGACAAGACGTTGCAGGTAAAGGGGTGGACCGTTGATTATTTGACGAATCGCGTTATTGACTTGTTGGAGCAGAATCAAAATCAACCACAGTTTATTTATCTGGCCTATCCGCTGATCCACGAACCTTATGAAGCTCCTGATAGTCTGGTGCAGAGGTACCTCATGAAAGGTTTTTCTGCATCTTTATCTACGTTGTATGCCATGACAGAGCAACTCGACCATAATGTCGGGCGGCTGATGCAGTCACTAGATGAAACTGGTCTTAAAGAGAAAACTATGGTACTGTTCATTGGTGATAACGGACGCATCGGAAATCCGGTCAACATGCCTCATCTAACC